>NZ_CALIAA010000199.1 GCF_938040765.1 uncultured Fretibacterium sp. | reverse complement strand
TCGACATCTACACATGCGGGGCCCACAGCAAGCCCTTCAAGGCGGTGGAGTACGTCCTGAAGACGGTCAAGGCCAAACGCAGCCACATCACGGAGATAACTCGCGGGCTCGACGACGACGACCAGGTCTTTTACCACTCCTTCATCACGTGGGAGGAAATCCTGAGGAAGAACGGGGACACCGAGAAGGCCGACTCCTGAGGGCGATGAAGAGACTGGGATGAAGGAATAAGGACGCTGGAACATGGATGACGGCCTGAGGTGCGTTCCCCGGCTCCTCATCGCGGCAACCCGGAGCGGTTCGGGCAAGACGACGATCGTCGGCGGGCTCTTGGCCGCCCTGCGCGGGCGCGGACTTCGCGTCTGCGGGTACAAGATCGGCCCCGACTACATCGACCCCGGCCATCATCGGCTGGCGGGGAACTGCCCCGTCTGCAATCTGGACACCTGGCTGACCGACGAACGGGCCATGACGGCCCTTTTCGTCCGGACCTCCCGCGGGGCCGACATCGCCGTGACGGAGGGGGTCATGGGGCTCTACGACGGGGGGCGCGGGGGCATCGGCAGCAGCGCGCAGATCGCGAAGATCCTGAGGCTTCCCGTCGTTCTGGTGATCGACGTGCGCTCCATGGGAGAGAGCGCGGCGGCGGCGGCCCTGGGGTTTTGGGAGTACGACCGGGAGGTCGACCTTCGGGGCGTGATCCTGAACCGCCTGGGCTCCGAAGCCCACCTGGAGACGGTCCGCGAGGGGCTCCGGAGGGTGGGGATCCCCCTCCTCGGGGCTTTGAGGCGCGACGACGCGCTGACCCTGCCCGAGCGGCACCTCGGCCTGGTCCCCGCCGGAGAGTCTCCGGATCTGGAGCGCATCGGGCGCATCCGCGACGCGGTGGAGCGCGGGGTGAACCTCGACCTGCTCCTGGCCGCGGCCCGCTCCGCACCGCCGATCGAGGCGGAGCTCCCCGCCGCACCGCCCCCCTTCGCCAGGGGCGTGCGCCTTGCCGTGGCGCGCGACGAGGCGTTCTCCTTCTACTACCCCGAGAGCCTCTCCGCGCTGGAGGACCGGGGCGCGGAGCTGACGTTCTTCAGCCCGATGCGGGACACGGCCCTGCCCGACGCGCACGGCGTCATCCTGGGCGGCGGGTTCCCCGAGGTCTTCGCGCGCGAGCTCTCGGCCAACGGGCCCATGCGCGCCGCCATGGCGAGGGCCGCGGAGCTGGGGATGCCGTTCTTTGCGGAATGCGGCGGGTTCATGTACCTGACCCGTTCCATCACGGACCTTCGGGGGGAGACGTTCGAGATGGCGGGGCTCGTGCCCGCCCGATGCCGGATGAACGACCGGCTTCAGACCGTGGGCTACGTGGAGGCCCGGGCCCTGCGGGACACGGTGCTCTGTCCCGAGGGGGCGGTGCTGCGCGGACACGAGTTCCACTTCTCCGTCGTCGAGCCCGACGACGGGCTATTCCCCTTCGCGCTCGACATCACGAGGGTCCGAACCGGCGCATCCAGGCCCGGAGGCTACGCCAAAGGGAACGTGCTGGGCTCCTACCTGCACCTGAACTTCATGGGCAGCCCGGCGGCCGCGGACCACTTTCTGCGGCGCTGCCTGGAGTTCAGAAACTCCAGGGGGCTGCGGGAGGGTCTGGGGCCCACGGCGTAAACCCCGCAGACGAAAAATCCAGAAGATTTATCCCCGCCCTATTGACTTTGAGACGCCGAACCCTTATGATGACGCCCATCCCGGAAGCGCCGGACGCTCTTCGAAAATGGAGGTGAACCGCATGAATCGCGGATGGACACGCCGTACGGCCATTGGCCTCGATCGCTTTTACTTTAGCTTTAGCTCGACATGCGGGGATCCCTTTCGAATGAGGATCGGCGTATCGCTTGCCCGTTGAGCTGAGGCCGCCGGAATCATACGGAAAAAGGGGCTCCCGCACCGAACGTGCGGGGGTCTTTTTTATTTCGGGACACGAGAGGAGAACGGAAGGATGAACGTCAACGTATCGCTGTGTATTTTGATTGGGTATGCCCTGCTGCTGTCGGCCATCACCTGGAAGGCGTCGAAGATCCAAGCCGCAGGAGAGGGAAAGATGCTGAACTACCTCATGGCGGGGCAGCAGCTCCCCACGGGCCTGGTTGCGGTGATGCTGGCCGGGCTGGCGATCGGCGGGGCCTCGACGGTCGGCGTCGCGGAGCATGCCTATACGGCGGGGTTCTCCGCCGGATGGTACAACGGCGCATGGGCCGCAGGCGGCCTCTTCGTCGGGCTCTTCCTGGCCGCGCGATTCCGCCGCATGAGCCAGCACACGGTTCCGGAGATGATGGGAGCGGCCTTCGGCCCCAAGGCCCGGCTCGTCGGCGTCGTGGCCCAGCTTCTGATCATGATGACGATCACCGCGCTTCAATACGTCGCGGGCGGCGCCATCCTTGCGTCCATGCTTCCGGGACTCTTCACCCTCAAGACCGGCATGATCGCCTCGGCCGCCGTCTTCATCGCCATCACCCTGACCGGAGGCTACTGGGCCAGCGGACTCACCAACGTCGTCAACGTCGTCATCATCTACGTCGGAATCTTTACGGCGCTCTGGGGCGGAGTGCGCGGTTTCGGCGGGGTCGAGAACATCCTGAAGGCCCTGCCCGAGGGAAAGGCCTGGTTCGACCCCGTGGAGGGCATCGGCTCCGCCATTCTGGCCGCCTGGATGGCCGTCATGATCACGATGGCCTGTTCCACACAGGCCGCCGTCCAGATCGCCCTGTCGGCCCGGGACGAGCGCTCCGCGCGCAATGGGTTCCTTCTCGGGGCCCTGCTGATCTTTCCCGCCGGTTTCCTGTGCTCCCTGTTCGGGATCATGGCCGCGTCGCAGTTTCCCGGCCTTCCGAACCCCACCCTGGCCCTGCCCACCATCGCGGCTCACATCAGCCCCCTGATCGGAGGGCTCTTTCTGGCCGGGCTGTGGGCCGCGGACGTCTCCACCGCGGTAGGGCTTCTCATGGGCAGCTCCACGCTCCTGGTGCAGGACGTGCTGAACCATCTGCCCCTCCGTTCCGAACGCGCGGACTCGGGCCTTCTCATGTCCCGGTTTGCCGTCCTGTTCGTCAGCGCCTGCTCCTTCGTCCTCTCCCTGACGGTGGTCGGCATCCTCAAGACGCTCACCTCGGGGCTGGCCATCACGACCTCCTTCACCCTGCTGATCCTAGCCAACCTCTACGCACCGCGCCTCTGCAAGCGCTCCGCCGGGTTCCTCACCATCCTGGCCTCCCTCGTCGTCTGGGCGCTCTGGACCTGGGTCCCCGCAACGCGCGTCGGCCCGCACCTGATCTTCCTGGAATGGCCCGTCTGCCTGGCGGTATTCGCCCTGTGCGCCGTCCTGGACCCCCGTCCGGCCGGTCGTCTGGTGCCGGACGACGGAGAAGCGGCCGTCCGGGGACGCACCGCGCTGGAGAGCTAGAGGGTTCGGGCAGGAATACGAGCGGGGCCGTACGCATGCGAACGTACGGCCCTTTCCGTCGTCATTCCCATTGCGACGGCCATTTTTTCTCCTTCAGATTTTTCCCCTTCAGCCGAGCCTGCCTCGTGGAAGCAATGCAGCTTGAGACCTGTCATTATAGTTGCCGGGCATTCATGCCGTCGCCCTCCGAATGAATCGAAGAGCGCTTTATCAACCGTTTTGCAAAATCCCTCGTTTCATCGTAGCAATCATACAGGCACTCCTTAAGAATCTTCATCGGCACCCCCCCGCAGCGATGCATCGCTCTTACGATATAGTGCCTGCAAAACGCACACTCGCCTCGTCGATAGGTATGCAGAAGGATGGGTAACGCATTTGCGGAACGGTGACAGCAGTATATTTCCCCAATATCCTGTTGGACATGGTGCGGGATGACGCCCGATTTACCAATCAGTCCGGCAATGAGGGCGTCGTCTGTTTTCCTGTAGTTTCTTATGAGCAAAGCGAGCGCAAAAGAGCCCAGGCCCTTCCGTTCCAGCAGTTGGACGGCCAGATCATGAATCCTCTTATCTTTGAACGCTTCCAGGCAATCTATGGCAGATTCCGCCAGCAACGTATTTTCAGACTAGGCGTACTCCATAAGAGGGGAGATATCCAGCGGAAACGGCCTGCGCCAAGTCGTCTTCAAACCGAAGGGCTTCAAAAGCAGAGCCCTTACCGTCTCGTGCTCTTCATGCAAAGCCGCATGCGCCAGATCCCGCATTTCGGAATCGGATGCTTTTTTGGCAAACCTGTATATGGAGCCGGTCATTTTTAGGCGCGGACGCTCTTCGGCGGCCAGCCCTCTCGCAATTTGCAGCAGGTCGTCAATCGTTATTTTTCTGCGCTTGGCTTCCGCCTGAAATGGGTTCACCCCATCCGACCTGATTTTCAATGTATCCACAAGGGCCTTGACGGCAGCCGAACGTCCATAGTTCCTGTCGAGAAATGCGTCGACTTTCTTCTTTCCGAAGACGTTTTTGACCCTGACCTCGAACCATTCGTCGTACATTGCCCGGTTTTCGGAGTCGCGCAGAAGGATTTTGCCGACATCCTCGGCATAGCGCTTGAATGCGGAAAAACCGTCCAGGTACAGGAGATGAAAAACGACCTCGTCCCATTGAGAGCACTCGTGCACAGGCGGGGTCTCTCTGAGCCGCCCCTTTTTCGACGCGAAATAGTCGTATTTGGAATGCAATGCATCTCTGGCGTCCTCGCTTCCGTCATCCGCAAATCGATAGAGGATCGCCGACAGCTGATAGAACAATCCGTCATAACAGCGCGAAAGAAACTTTTCTATAATTGCCCTCTCGTAATATTCCGGTTCCCCGGACGCCAAAAGAGCGTCGTACAGATAATATCCCTTCGTCCCTTCCGATTGCCAGTCGTAGGAGATATCACGTAAACAACAGCGCAGCAGCACGTCCCGATACGCTGTTTTATTCCCGGCATTTTTCAACTCCATGATTGCGCTGCCCAAACCGCGGCGCAATGCTTGTGAAAAAGTTCTTTCGGTCATAGATACCGCCCCAGTGGATCTTCAAACACAGCGTCCCATCCGTAATATCTCGATCTCGCTCGATCGCGACAGGACGAGGCGACAGTTTCCATCGATGTTGTCCTCCCCATACATCGTTTCGAGGGGTTGGTCCAGGCCGTTTTCTTCCCCGCGCTTATTATATATCTCGGATTTACAATCGAAACGCAACAGCAGGGGGAGAGAAGAGATAAAAAAGGCCCGCAAGTGGCAGTTGTTCGCGGTCAATGAATTTTACGGGCACAAACAGCGAAGGAGACCGACTCCCAGAGTCTGCCCCTTCCTCTAAAATTTCTAATGGGAAGGGTATGGGTTGCCACCGTCAGACCTCGCAGGGGACATCTTAAAGCCGTGCTCAGGGATGCGGGTTCCGAAGGATCGCCGGCCCCCTGAACCGAAGTCCCTCGACGATCGGCAGGGAGCTCCGGCGAAATCCCGTCAAAGGCGCCTACAGTGCCCACGAGGAGGACAAGCTCTAGCGTCTGCACCGAAAACGCTGTCGGCCGGCCTTCACGCTGGAGGACAAAGCGCTGCCGTCCCGTCTCCGGACTCGGCTCGAGGAGGGCTGGCCGCCGGAACGGATCAAGGGCAGGGAATCCCTCGAGGTATCCGTAAACACGATCTACCGGGCCGTGAAGTCCGGGCGATTGTCCTTTGAAGCGAGAGGACACCTGCCTGTCCTGCAGGGGGGCGCAAGAGCAAACCCACGGGAGGAAAACGCGGCCATATGGCCGGGGTCCTATCAGGGACACCGTTTCCATCGAGCTTCGACCCAAGGACATTGAGCAGAGGCTTTACGTCGAAGACTGGAAGGTGGACGCCGTTCTGGGCAAGCCGGGGACTGAGGTCTGGTTACCGTGGTTGACCGAAAGGCTCGCCTGCTGCTGGCAGCAAAGATCGAAGACAAGACTGCGGCTGCTGTTCAGGTTGCCCTGATCCGTCTGCTCGATG
>NZ_CALIAA010000198.1 GCF_938040765.1 uncultured Fretibacterium sp. | reverse complement strand
GTAACAAGGTAGCCGTACCGGAAGGTGCGGCTGGATCACCTCCTTTCTAAGGAGACAGTGTCTGTTGGAGAGTATCCGACAGGCGTATGTCTTGAAGAATTACGACTCGGATGAAGCAGTGCCGGACTCGAGCTCGAGTCTGAGGAATCCCTTTATGGTTTGTCTGTAATTTCCCTGTGTAACTTGACAGAAGAATAGAAGGCAATGCTGTAGAGGAGAGTAAAGAGAGAAGGGCACACGGAGGATGCCAAGGCATCCGACAGCGAAGAAGGACGCGGCAAGCTGCGAAAAGCCCCGGGGAGGCGCAAGCGACCATAGATCCGGGGGTATCCGAATGGGGCAACCCCTCCGGCGTAGGCCGGAGACCCGCGAGTGCGGGGGCGAAGTCGGCGAAGTGAAACATCTCAGTAGCCGGACATAGAAGAAATCGAAGAGATACCCTGAGTAGTGGTGAGCGAAAGGGGAGCAGCCTAAACCGTTTACGTGTAAGCCTGCAAGCGTTGCGTAAGGCGGGGTAATAGGGTCATCCAGGAGGGGATTGCAGTTCTCTCGGGCAGTTACCAAGCGCAAGGTCAGTTGAATGGTATTGGGAAAGCCAGCCGCAGAGGGTGAGAGCCCCGTAAGCGAAGGCGTTGCGTCTGTCTGTGGATGAAACCTGAGTAGGCCGGAGCACGAGGAATTCCGGTTGAATTTGGGCCGCCCATGGTCCAAGGCTAAATATGTCGGATGACCGATAGAGAAGAGTACCGAGAGGGAAAGGTGAAAAGCACCCCTGGCGGGGAGTGAAAGAGACCTGAACCCGTGTGCCTACAAGCGATCGGAGCATGGCCAGCATTTTCGGATGCTGGGGTATGTGACGGTATGCCTTTTGTAAAATGAGCCGGCGAGTTATTGTGCGTAGCGAGGTTAAGGACTGCGAGGTCTGTAGCCGCAGGGAAACCGAGTCTGAACAGGGCGCAAGTTTCGTACAATGGACCCGAAGCCCGACGATCTATCCATGTCCAGGTTGAAGCCCCGGTGAAGCGGGGTGGAGGACCGAACCGAAGCCTGTTGAAAAAGTCTCGGATGAGGTGTGGATAGGAGTGAAAAGCTAATCGAGTTGGGTGATAGCTGGTTCTCCCCGAAATGCATTTAGGTGCAGCCCTGAATGTTTAGTGATGGGGGTAGAGCGCTGAATGGACGCGGGCGGTTGTGACCGTACCAAATCCAATCAAACTGCGAATACCATTACTTAAGAGTTCAGGAGTGAGACTGCGGGAGAGAAGTTTCGTAGTCGAGAGGGAAAGAGCCCAGACCCACAGCTAAGGTCCCAAAGACATGCTGAGTGTGGCAAGGATGTGACGATGCCTGGACAGCCAGGAGGTTGGCTTAGAAGCAGCCACCCTTTAAAGAGTGCGTAATAGCTCACTGGTCGAGGATTGTTGCGCCGAAAATACAGGGGGCTAAGCATGTCACCGAAGCTTGGGGATTGGATTTGAGTCCGAATCGGTAGGGGAGCGTTCCATGCAGGGAGAAGTCAAGCCGGCGAGGTTTGGTGGACAGCATGGAAGTGAGAATGCCGGCATGAGTAACGCGAAGTGTGTGAGAATCACACTCACCGGAAGTCCAAGGGTTCCTGGGGAAGGTTGATCCGCCCAGGGTAAGGCGGGGCCTAAGGTAAGGCCGAGAGGCGTAGCTGATGGACAACAGGTTGCTAATCCTGTCCCGCGAAGCGGTTGATTGACGATGGAGTGACGCAGGAAGCTAGGTGCGCCGGCGGATGGAATAGCCGGTCTAAGGGCGAAGCCTGGACGGGGAGGGAAATCCCCCTGTTTATAGGTGAGACCTGATGGGGAGTTTTCAGAGATGGAGACGAAGGCATTGACGCTCTACTGCCGGGAAAAGCTTCTAAGGAGACTGCTCGCGCCCGTACCCGAAACCGACACAGGTGGACTGGCTGAGAAGGCTAAGGTGAGCGGGAGAACTATCGTTAAGGAACTCTGCAAGTTGACCCCGTAACCTAGGGAGAAGGGGTGCCATGAGGGTGAAGAAGGACATTTGGAGCCCGAAGTGGTCGCAGAAACCAGGCACAGGCGACTGTTTACTAAAAACACAGGACTCTGCATAAGGCGTAAGCCGAAGTATAGGGTCTGACACCTGCCCGGTGCTGGAAGGTTAACTGGAGGGGTTAGTGCCGCGAGGTGCGAAGCTCTGAAATGAAGCCCCAGTAAACGGCGGCCGTAACTATAACGGTCCTAAGGTAGCGAAATTCCTTGTCGGGTAAGTTCCGACCTGCACGAAAGGTGTAACGATCTGTGCGCTGTCTCGACGGTAGACCCGGTGAAATTGTGGTCCTGGTAAAGACGCCAGGTACCCGTGGTGGGACGGAAAGACCCCATGGAGCTTTACTGTAACTTGGTATTGGATTTTGTCCTATGATGCACAGGATAGGTGGGAGGCATTGAGTCAGTCATTTTGGTGATTGATGAGCCGTTGTTGGGATACCACCCTTTATATGATGAAATTCTAACCCTTAGGCGTTGCAACACGCGGGGGGACATTGCCAGGCGGGCAGTTTGACTGGGGCGGTCGCCTCCCAAAGAGTAACGGAGGCGCGCAAAGGTCACCTCAGGGCGAATGGAAACCGCCCTAAGAGAGCGTAAGCGTATAAGGTGGCTTGACTGCGAGACTGACGAGTCGAGCAGGGACGAAAGTCGGTGCTAGTGATCCGGTGGTTCCGAATGGAAGGGCCATCGCTCAACGGATAAAAGCTACCCTGGGGATAACAGGCTGATCTCGCCCGAGAGTTCCTATCGACGGCGTGGTTTGGCACCTCGATGTCGGCTCATCGCATCCTGGGGCTGAAGCAGGTCCCAAGGGTTGGTCTGTTCGCCCATTAAAGCGGTACGTGAGCTGGGTTTAGAACGTCGTGAGACAGTTCGGTCCCTATCCACCATGGGCGTGAGGTATTTGAGGAGATCTGTTCCTAGTACGAGAGGACCGGAATGGACGAACCGCTGGTGTACCGGTTGTGGCGCCAGCTGCATAAGCCGGGTAGCCAAGTTCGGAAAGGATAACCGCTGAAAGCATCTAAGTGGGAAGCCAACTCCGAGATGAGATACCTGACCTCGAGAGAGGGTAAGTAGCCCGCGAGACGAGCGGGAAGATAGGCCGGGGGTGTAATCGCTGAGAGGCGTTGAGCTGACCGGTACTAAAGCTGCGAGACTTTACTCTCCGCTACAGGATTGTTTTCTATGAAATTGTGGAGTTATGCAGGGTATAAGAAATGTTTTCTGGTGGTATTAGCGACAGGGCCCCACCCGGCACCATGCCGAACCCGGAAGTTAAGCCTGTGAGCGCCGATGGTACTGTATGGGGTACATACGGAAGAGTAGGTCACTGCCAGAAAACAGTTGAAAGACAAACGAGGAGCCCCGGTGATAAATCGGGGCTCCTCGCTTATCCATCCTCCGGCGATCTGTCGACAGTTATCGTCTAGGTGTCCACCCGATGCATCACTCTGATGGCCTTATCTCTATAGACCAGGTCTTCCCTGGCCGAAAAGCCTGTCCTTTCCCAAAAGGCATTGCCCTCGCGGTTCCTCTCGAATACGACCAACGCAACTTTGTTGATGCCCAAGCCCTTCAGAGCTTCCATCGCTTTCTCCACCAATCGCCTTGCGACGCCCCGTTTTCTGTGATCCGGATGAACGGATGTATGGTAAATATACCCTCTGCGCCCGTCGTTCCCGGACATTATCGCCCCTATAATTCTGTCCTTATCGGCAGCTATGAAGCAGGTGTCCGGGTTCCTGTTCAAAAATCCGGCGATGCCCTCTTTTGAGTCATCCAGATCGTTCAAGCCCATCCCCGTACAGGACATCCACAAAGCGTACAGCTCCTCGTAATCACCTATCGTCATCCTTCTGATCTCCATGCCCTATTCTCCCCCTCCTCGGCGCTCTTTTTGTTCCGGCCCCTTGTAGTGTGTCAGAACGATTTGTGCGTCCGAGCCCTTGTAAAGCGTTTTCTTTCCATCGGGAAGGTTGGAGCCCGCAGAGGCCGGAAGCAGTGCGAAGGCGTCGACAACGACGGCCGTGTCCCCGGGGGTGCCCCCTCCCACCGCACGGGCGGCCAGCCGTGCGGAGTCGAGCATGAAATCCTCCAGGACCTCGACGGAGCAGGTCAGGGCCAGCCGCTCTCCGGGGGCGAGCTGAGGCAGCGGGAAATTTTTCTCGGAGATCATGGGGGCGGCTCCGTTCAGCTTGTAGACCTGCCAGTCGAGCACCATGCCGCGCGCGTTTGTCTCCGGTGCGGAGACGCGAAGCTCCAGCGTGTAGTTCTCTCCCTTATGGAACTGAATGTACTGTCCGCCGGAGAGCCATATTTTAGAGTCCACTGCCAGTACTTCCTCGGAGGGGACGTACTCCGCGGCGTCGAAGGAGGAGCTGTCGGAGAGGAAACGCCAGCTTTTGGATGCCTGACGGCCCGGTCCCTCGGAAACGGTGCGGGCCGCCCATGAGAGCAGGGCCGATCCCTGCCCCAGAGGTTCTCGCTTCGCATCGTTAGTGAGGGAAAAAGGGGACCCGGAATAGGGGAGCTTCACAAAACCGCCGGGGCCGAAGTCCTTGAGGAAAACGGCGTCCGAGGATATGACGAAGAAGCGGTCGCCCCAGGATCCGGGGAGGGGGCGTTTGACGGAGTTCCCATAGTCCCGGAAGATGCTGCGGCCCGCTATGGCGTCGGACGAGGCCGCGAGCCCGACGTAGTCGAGGATCGACAGCGGCAGGTCTGCGAGACCGAACAGCTCGGGATTGATTTTGGGGTCCTGCGTCTTTTCGTCCTTTCCCCCCGCCTCCGGCATCAGGGCGAAGCAGAGCCCCCAGTTGCCCGCCAGCAGGATGTTGGCATCCATCCCGTGAGATTCGTCCGCGGTGACGATGACCAGGGTATTCTCGAGCACCCCCTTCTCCTTCAGTTTGGACAGAAAGAGGTCGAGAGCGTCGTCGAGAAATGCGGAGCTCCGCAGCTTTGGATGAAGCCCCTCGCCCCCGGCGTAATCGTCGGGCAGGGTGTAGGGATGGTGCGTCCCCACGGTGAGGAGGGTCAAAAACCAGGGAGATGCCTCACCTTGGGCACCGCGCTCCCTGCGTTTTTCGTTCAGCGCCTCGATCTTTTTCAGGCTTTGGAGGAAGAAATCCCGATCGTTGATGCCCCAATAGGTAAAGAAGGTGGGCGGAGTGTGGTCGAACCATTCCTCGCCCTCGATCTCCTCGAAGCCGATCAGTTTCATGAAACGGTCCTTATCCATGAAACGCAGTCCTGCGGCCTGAAGGTAGGTCGTGCTGTAGCCGTTCCGGGCCAGGATGTTCGGCAGGGTGTCCCGGGACGCGGCCGAGGGGTCCGAGAGCAGCTCCTGGGTGATCAGCGTTCCGTCGGTCAATCGCGGGTAATCGGCGCAGAGCATCGAATAAAGTCCGTTGATGGTCTGATTCCGATGCGCCAGAAAGTTGGGGACCCGGAGCCCCCGCTCGGCCCAGCGGCTCATCTTCGTCATGGCGAAATCCGCGGACCCGTTGACGAACTCCACGTTCTGAGGCAGGTAACCGCCGGGTATGCCCTCCAGGACGACGAGGAGGACGTTGGGCCTTTCGGCGGGCCCGGCCGTCATCGGGGCTCCGGACAGATCGTGCGTCAGCCGTGGGACGATGTCGGAAAGTTCCTTATCCCTTGAATGGAAGGCAACGATTTGCTGGATCAGGGGATTGGCGAGTTCCCCGCCCCCGAGGCAGAGCAGCTGGCCGACGAAGGCCAGAAGAAGCAGATGGGGAACGCACGGGCGTACCGGGACGAGCTTGAGGTTCATGCGCGCGAGCAGCAGGCAGAGGGCGAGCAGGAAGACCATCGCCAGGATCGCCGAGGCGTTGAGGGATGCCAGGAGGAAATGGG
This sequence comes from uncultured Fretibacterium sp., assembly GCF_938040765.1. Taxonomy (GTDB): domain Bacteria; phylum Synergistota; class Synergistia; order Synergistales; family Aminobacteriaceae; genus CAJPSE01. The sequence continues at coordinate 10,542 of NZ_CALIAA010000198.1, read as the reverse complement.
GGTCCAGGAGATACCGCGCCTGTTCCGGAGAGGGCAGGACGTGCATGGCCGAGAAGTAGGCGGCCGTGAGGGCGTTGTAGAGCCACCACAGGAGTGTGGGCGCGATACTGGGGACCCGGGTGCGGGTCCGTGCCTGGACGGAGGCGGCGATCAGGACGCAGATGGCTGTGAGAATGATGTCGGAGCCTCCGCCCAGGATGAAGCTCCAGGGGGCTCCGTGCCGTGCCTGGACCAGAATGAGACGAAAGTAGAGAGATGGGATGATGTTGATCAGAAAAAGACGCGTGCTCCACCACATCGAAAACAGGCCTCCAGGTTTCCGTTTGGCCGCGCAGTCCGCAGCGGGGCTAATGATATGCCGTTTTACCGCGGAGCGTCAACCGGCAACCTACTCCTCTTCGGCTTGGGGTGATCCGGAGCGGACCCCGTGTTTGGCGCTCGCGGGCTTGTCTATCGGATGGCGCCCAGGAGGTGGAGCCACAGGGGGAGCGTGAGCATGGAGAGAAGGACCGAGGCCGTCGTTCCCAGGGCGCAGTAGTCTCCGTCCATGCCCATCTCCTGTGCGATGATGGTCGTGTTCACGGCCTCCGGCATGGCGGCGAGGAGCGTCCCGGCCTGGACGAGGATGGGGGGGAGCCCGAAGAGGGACAGGACCGCGCAGGTCACGGCGGGGTGGACGATCAGTTTGACCAGTTGGAGCTTCCACGTCGTGAGAAAGGCGCGGCCCGCCTCCTGCAGCTCGATCCTGGCCCCGAGCATGAGCAGGGCCAGTCCCGTGCCGATGTCGGCGAGCATCTTGAGCGTCATGTCCAGCCATGGGGGCAGCCGGTCCAGCTTCGCGAAGATGAGAAACACCGCCAGAAGGCAGGCGAGAAAGAGGGGGTTCCTGAGCAGCCGGAGCCCCGTCCTCTTGAGGTTCTCGACGGAGATCGAGCCGAAGAGGGCGAGCTGACCGCTTCCTATGGACAGGAACTGCATGAAGGCCAGGGAGAAAGCCAGGAGCAGCGTCCCCGCCGCGATGCCGGCCTCCCCCAGGGCGAGCCCCAGGATCGGCAGCCCCGCAAAGAAGTGGTTGCCCCGCGTCGCCGCCAGGGAGAGCGTCGCGAACCGCCGGACGGGTTCGCCCCTGCGGGCCAGAAGCCAGACGAGGAGGACGGTGATGAGGTAGGGGCTGCAGACCGCCAGGGTAAAGAGCCCCGCGTTCGGAATCCTGCTCTCGGCCCCCAGGATGCCCCGGAACAGCAGGGCGGGCATCGCGAAGCAGTAGAGCAGGGAGTTGTTTTCCTTCATGGTCTGAGGGGTGAAGAAGCCCTTCTGCCGCAGCAGCCAGCCGAAGGCGATGAGCAGAAAGATGGGGAGAACGATCAGGATGGCTTGCATTCCGAAATCACTCCAGTGAAAAGTGGTTGGGCACGAGGGAGAACGGCTGTACGCCCGCCCCCGGTCTTCGCGGAGGGGACGACGGGGCCGCCCACCGAAAGGAAAAACGATTGGCCGACGGCCAATCGTTTTTTGCGGTCGTTCGGAGCGGCGATTTCACTCCGGTTCGAACATATCCTTGGTTACGGCGCAAAGCGGGCATACCCAGCTGTCCGGAATATCCTCGAACGCGGTCCCCGGTGCGATTCCGGAATCCGGATCCCCGACTTCCGGATCGTAGACATATCCGCAGACGGTGCAGACGTATTTCTTCACCACGAGCTCTCCCCTTCCCTCGTCATTTACGGTGAGAGAAAAGTATCTCCCCCTCGCTCCCATTATATCGCAATATCGCATGCCGCGGCATTGCCCCTGCAACGAGCCGGGGAGGGACCACGGAGTGAAGGGGGATGGCAAAAAGGGGGTTGATGGTAAAATTGAAAAGCTCTGCAGGTCGCGTTGACCCGGCATCGCAGGATGTGCCGCTTTTCCGGGATATTGCGCCGAAGCATTGCTGCGGCAGGCAAGGAGCCGTGAGCGGATGGCGAACGGAGTGGACTTGCCGGTCGCTTTACCGGCAGGGGATGCGCCGTGTCCTGGCCTCGCTGCGCGGCCGCACGCCCGCGCCGAGGACGATCGACACGCCTCACGGGGCCAGACGCCCCGCGGTGGGCGGTCGCCTGCTTATAGGGAGGCTTGGTTTTGGGCGTTTCGTTATATCGTCGATATCGTCCTCAGAGGTTTTCGGAGGTAGCCGGCCAGACGGCGGCAATCGAAATTCTGACCCGATCCCTGGCGGGCTCGAGGGTGGGGCACGCCTACCTGTTCTCGGGACCGCGGGGCTGCGGCAAGACCACCGTGGCCCGTATCCTGGCCAAGGCGCTGAACTGCCTTTCGCCGGAGTCCGGGGAGCCGTGCTGCGGCTGCCGCAGCTGCCAGGCCATTGCGGGGGGGGAGAGCCTGGACGTGGTCGAGATCGACGGCGCCTCCAACAACAGCGTCGACGAGATCCGGGAGCTCAAGACCCACGTGGCCCTGGCCCCGTTCTCCTCGAAATACAAGGTTTACATCATCGACGAGGTGCACATGTTGTCCATGGCGGCCTTCAACGCCCTTCTCAAGACGCTGGAGGAGCCGCCTTCCTACGTGGTGTTCGTCCTGGCCACCACGGAGCCCCACAAGGTCCCGGTGACGATCCGTTCGCGGTGCCAGCACATCCCGTTCCACAGCATCGGCACGCGCCGGATCTTCGACCGCCTCCGTCAGATCGTCGAATGGGAGGGGGCGGACGCCCAGCCCGAGGCCCTGTGGGAGGTGGCGCGCCAGGCGGATGGGGCCCTTCGCGATGCGCTCTCCATGCTGGAGCAGGTCGTCAACAGGGGCGATGGGCACGTCCGCCTGGAGGACGTCGAGGCGACCCTGGGCGGGGGAAGCCGGCCGGCCCTGGAGCGATGGTTTTCGGCGCTGCGCGCTCAGGGAAGCGCCTCCTTTTCGGACATGCAGCGGATGATGGCGGAGGGAGCCTCGCCCGAGCGGATACTGGAGGAGCTCTTCTCCCTGGTGCGGAACCTCTGGCTCGTCGTGCGCTGGCCGGACGTCCTCGACAGCCTGGACGTCTCCGAGCAGGAACGGGGTTACCTGGAGTCGGAGTCCCCCCACTGGCCGGAGGCCGTCCTGAGGGCCCTGATGTCCCGGCTCGTGAGCCTGATCGGTCAGTCGCGGATGGGACTGCGCTCCGACGTCCTGATCGGGCTTCTGATGCTGGAGGCGGCCCGAGCGGCGGCCCCCGATGCGGAGCCCGAACGCCCTGCCGTTCCGGTTCCTCCATCCCCGACGTCCCGGAAGGGGGGGGAGATGCCCGCAGCCATGCCCAAGCCGGTGTCCCCGGCCCCCGTCGAGCCCGCCGCCCCGAAGGAGCCCGCTCTGCCCGCTTCGGAACCGTCCGCCCTCCCGGAGGAATCGGGACCGCCGGCGCCGGCGGGAGGAGAGGGGGCGGAGGTCCTGCCCCAGGCGGATTGGGCGCCCCTGCCGCAGGAGACCTGCGAGGAGCTGCTGGCCCTCGCGCACCACAGGGACTTCGTCCTTTTCTGTGCGCTTCTGGATGGGGAGTTCCTGGGTTCGGAGGGGCGATTGCTGCTGGAGCTTCCCCACCGATACGTCTACGAGGTGCTCTCTCTGAGCCGGCATCGTTCCGCCCTCGCGGAGGTGTTTTCCCGTTACGGCGGCGGGGTGTTCCTGCGCTGCGGGGCGGCCGCGGCCGCCTGTTTCCCCTCCGCCGGAGGGGCGGCGGGAGAGGGGGTTCCCGAGGAGCCCGAGAGCGCCGAGTCGGTTGCTCCGCCCCCCGAGGACCGGGAGCCCCCTCAGGACGGGGTGAGTGCCCTGCCCTTTGACGGGCTGGTGCGGGAGGTGTCCCGGTGGATGAACGGCGAGGTCGTCCTAGTGAGGCGGGGACTCGACGAATCGGACGGCGGGGCGGTGCCCGACGAGGACAGGGACGACGAGTGAGAATGATGACTGAGGGAACGATGGAAGGATGATGGGGGCATGACGCGGCCTTTCGTTCATTTGCACGTGCATACAGAGTACAGCCTTCTGGACGGGGCCATCCGCACCAGGGACCTCGCACGCAGGGTCTCGGAGTGGGGGGCCCCCGCCGTCGCCATGACGGATCACGGGGCCATGTACGGGGCGGTGGAGTTCTACGAGAACTGCCGGGCCAGCGGGGTGAAGCCCATCCTGGGCTGCGAGACCTACGTCGATCCCGACGGCCACCGTTCCCGGGAGAAGAAGGGGAAGAACAACCACCTGATCCTCCTCGCCGAGAACGACGAGGGCTACCGCAACCTCATCAAGCTGGTCTCGATCGCCAATACCGACGGGTTCTACTACAAGCCGAGGATCGACCACGACCTGCTGGCGCGACATGCCAGGGGGCTGATCGCCTCGTCGGCCTGCCTGGCCGGTGAGATCCCTCAGCTCATTCTCGCCGGCAAGGAGCCGGAGGCGGCCGAACGGGCCCTTTTGTACCGCGACATCATGGGCGAGGGCAATTTCTTTCTGGAGATCATGTCGAACACGCTTCCCGAGCAGGCCCTTGTCAACAAAGCCCTGGTGCGCATCTCCAGGGATACGGGCATTCCCCTCATCGCGACGAGCGATGCGCACTACCTGGGCGCGGAGGACTTCGAATGGCATAAGATCCTGCTGCGCGTCAACACCCGGGCCGACGACACCGACGATGCCTTCGGGTTCAGCGTCAACGACTTCTACCTGAGGTCGCCGGAGGAGATGGACGCCTTTTTCGGGGCGGAGCTGCCCCAGGCGCTGGACAACACGGTGGCGATCGCCGAACGCTGCTGCGTCAGCCTCGACCTTAAGACGGGCTCGTATCAGCTGCCCAGCCTGGACCTGGCCGACGGCGTGACCCTGGAGTCCCACCTCGAGGACGAGGCGCGCGCAGGGCTGCGCAGCCGCCTGGGTACGGACGCCCCCCCTCCGGAGTACGCGGAGCGCCTGGAGTATGAGCTGGGCGTCATCAACTCGATGGGCTTCGCGGCGTACTTCCTGATCGTTGCGGGCATCATTCGGGCGGCGAAGGACCGCTCCATCCCCATCGGACCGGGGCGCGGGTCGGCCGCGGGGTCCCTGGTCGCCTGGAGCCTCCGCATCACGGATCTGGACCCCCTGAAGTACAACCTGCTGTTCGAGCGCTTCCTGAACCCGGAGCGGATCAGCATGCCCGATATCGACACCGACGTATCGGACAAGGGGCGGGACGAGCTGCTGAAGTACATCGTGGAGCGCTACGGCAGCGACCGAGTTTCCCAGATCATCACCTTCGGGCGCATGAAGAGCCGGCAGGCGGTCAAGGATGTCGGGCGGGCCACGGGCGTGGAGTACGCCCTGATGGACAGGGTGGCGAAGCTGATCCCCCTCGACGCCAAGAGCATCCGGGAGGCCGTCGAGCGGACCCCCGAGCTGCGCCAGGCGATGCAGGAGGATCCCCGGATCCGGGAGGTGCTGGACGTCGCCGCACACATCGAGGGGCTGGCCCGCCACGCCTCGCAGCATGCCGCGGGCGTCGTGATCACCCCGGTGCCCATGACGGACCTCGTGCCCATCCGCCGCATCAAGCCCTCGGCCTCGCCGTCGGGATCGGAGGGGGGGCTCGACATCAGCCAGACCGTCACGCAGTTCACGATGGAACCCATCGAGAAGCTGGGGCTGGTCAAGATGGACTTCCTGGGGCTCAGCACCCTCTCGATCATCGAGGAGGCCCTGGAGAACATCCGGCATAACGGCAAGCCCGTGCCGGACCTGAACCTCGTCCCCATGGACGACCCGGCGGCCTATCGCCTGCTGCAGGAGGCCGACACGATGGGGATCTTCCAGCTGGAATCCTCGGGGATGCGGGCGATGCTCCGCAAGCTGCGCATCGACTGCTTCGAGGACCTGATCGCGGCGCTCGCGATGTACCGCCCCGGCCCGCTGGAGAGCGGGATGGTGGATCAGTACATCGACTGCAAGCACGGGAGGGCTCTCCCGCATTATCCTCACCCCCTTCTGGAGGGGGTGCTCAAGGAGACCTACGGGGTCATCCTGTATCAGGAGCAGGTGATGCAGTGCGCCTCGGTCCTGGCGGGCTACACGCTTGGGGAGGCCGACCTCCTTCGCCGCGCCATGGGCAAGAAGAAGGTGGAGGTCATGCAGGAGCAGCGGGCCAAGTTTCTGGAGGGGGCCGCCCGGAACGGGATCGAGGCGAAGACGGCCGAGGGGATATTCGACCTCATCGAGAAGTTCGCGGGCTACGGCTTCAACAAGTCTCACAGTGCGGCCTACGCCGTGATCGCGTATCATACGGCCTACCTGAAGGCGAACTACAAGGCGGAGTTCATGGCCGCCTACCTCTCCAGCCAGATGAAGGCCAAGAAGGACGTGCTGGCCCACTACGTGCGCGAGGTTCGCCGCAGCGGCCTGTCGGTGCTTCCCCCGGACATCAACTCCTCGATGGAGAGCTTCACGGCGGTGGGCGACCTGATCCGGTTCGGCCTGGGCGCGGTGACGCGGGTGGGGCATGGCGCGGTCGACACGATCGTCGCGGCTCGCAAAGAGGGTAAGTTCAAGTCCCTGTGGGATTTCGTCCGGCGCGTCGACCTGCACGTCCTCAACCGGGCGACGATAGAGAACCTGGTGAAGGCGGGGGCCTTCGACGAGATCCTGCCGAACCGGAGGCGCCTTGTCCAGGTCCTGCCCGAGTTCGTGCAGGGCGCCCAGAGGCTGGAGGGGGGCGGCGGGCAGCTCTCGCTCTTCGACTCCGCGGCGGACGACCCCGCCGACGAGGCGGGGCCCGACATCCCGGAGGCCGACGACTACGTCCTTCACGAGAAGCTGGAGTTCGAGAAGGAGGTCACGGGGCTCTACATCTCGGGACATCCCTTCGACGGCTGCGAGGAGGCCATCGGGAGGTTCACCAACTGTTCCATCGCGGACCTGCCCCACTGGCAGGGGCGGACGGCCCCCAGGGTGGGGGGGATCCTCCTCTCGGCGTCGGAGAAGACGACCAAGAAGGGGGCGGTCATGGGACAGCTCCTCCTGGAGGACTCGAACAGCAGCATCGAGATGGTCGCGTTCCCCAGGGTCTGGGAGGGCGTCAGGGCCCAGGTCCAGGTGGGGGCGCCCTTCGTGGTGGAGGGCAGGATGGGGGACAGGGAGCCCAAGAACTTCATCGTCGAGAGGCTGACGCCGCTCTCGGAGGCCGAGGATGCGGGCATCGTCCGCATCCGCCTGAAGGTGAACCTCGTTCCGCAGGCTCTGAACGTCCGCGACTTCGCTCGGGCCCTTCGGGACTGCCGGGGCGCGTCCCCCGTCCTGCTGGAGTTTCAGGACGACCGGGACGCCTGCGTCGTCTACCTGAACGATTTCAGGGTCGACCCCTCCGTGCCGGGACGGCTGCAGAGCCGGCTTGCCGAGGTCGTTCCCCTGGAGGCCCTGGAGGTCGTCTGCTGACCTTCCGGGGCAAAAAGGACGCGGGGAGGCGGTCTGTCTCGGCGCGTCGTTCGTTCCGATCGTCGACCTGTTTGTGCCCTTTTTGTGTCTTGTAAGGGAAGCGCTATGTTAATCCCTGAAGCCCCCCTGTGGTACCCCAGCTTGCCTATTTTGAGGAGGGAACTTGCCGGGGCCGCCGCTATCAGGATAGCCGCTCGCTTCGCTTGCGGGCCGATCAGTCTCGGGATAGCGGCGTGGGGGCATTAAGCAGACGACCGGCGAGTGGAGCGAGCCGTGTCGGTCGCTTAGTTTCTTCACCAGGGGGCTTTGCCCCCATGTTAAATTTTCAAGAAAGCGCTGGAGATTTTTCCCTATAGATTTTAGTCAGCGCTTCTTAAGGTCTACAATAATCCTGAGGTGAGGGGAAGATGTTTGTAAAAATCGTCTGTACGATAGGCCCGTCCAGCGAGAACTACGGGACGCTCATGTCGATGGCCAAGGCGGGGATGAACGTTGCTCGCCTGAACTTCAGCCACGGCGATTACGAGGGGCACGAGAGGAAGCTGAACCTGGTCCGGCGCGTGGAGCGGGATGCGGGGGCCCCCATCGCCGCCCTCCTGGACACGAAGGGCCCCGAGATCCGCACGGGGCAGATGGAGAACGGGGAGGTCACGCTGATCGGCGGGAACTCCATCGTCCTCACGGGGGGCGGGGAAACCTTCGTCGGGACCGCCGAGCGCATCCACATCAATTATCCCCTTCTGGCGAGGGAGGTCTTCCCCGGGCAGAACATCTACATCGACGACGGCACCCTGCATCTGGAGGTCGAGGGGGTGGAGGGCGAGGACGTCCGCTGCCGCATCGTCGTCGGGGGGCCCCTGAGGAACACGAAGGGGGTCAACATCCCCGGAGCGGCCCTGTCGCTTCCGGCGCTCTCCGAGAAGGACAAGGAGGACATCGCCTGGGGCATCCAGCACGGGATGGAGTACCTGGCCGTCTCCTTCATCAAGACCCGGTCCGACGTCCTCGAGGTCCGCAAGCTGATCAAGAGCTGCGGGGGGACGATGAAGATCATCGCCAAGGTCGAGACCCACCAGGCCGTCCAGAATCTGGCGGAGATCGTCGACGTCGTGGACGGCATGATGATCGCGCGCGGCGATCTGGGGGTCGAGATCCCGACGGAGGACGTTCCTCTGGTGCAGAAGCATATCATCGAGATGTGCCGCTCCCGGGGCAAGGTCGTGATCGTGGCGACGCAGATGCTGGACTCGATGATCCGCAATCCCCGTCCCACCCGCGCCGAGGCCAGCGACGTCGCCAATGCCGTCCTGGACGGTACGGATGCCGTTATGCTCTCCGGGGAGACGGCCTCGGGGGCCTATCCGGTCGAGGCGGTGGCCACGATGCGGCGCATCGTCGACCGGGCCGAGGAGGAGCTGGGGATCTGGTGCCTTCCCTGTCGTGAACGCGGTTCGGTCGTCGGGGTCCCGGATGCGGTGAGCGACGCGGCGGTGCTGATCGCCAAGCAGGTGGAGGCCTCGGCCATCATCTCCCTGACCAAGAGCGGCTCCACGGCCAGGATGATCAGCAAGCATCGCCCCTCCTGTCCGATCCTCGGCGTGACCCCCTCTCAGCAGACGTGGCGGGAGCTCGCGTTGTGGTGGGGGGTCCGTCCCGTGCGGCTGAGCGAGCTTTCGGACGTGAACGTGGCCGCCCGGGAGGCGATCAACGCCTGTGTCGCCGGGGGCTGCATCCCGGAGGGCGAGCTGGCCGTCATCACGGCGGGCATCCCCCTGGGGCAGCCGGGCTCCACGAACATGGTCGAGGTCCTCACCACGGGGAAGATTTTGCTGACGGGGACGCCCCTGGTGCGCAGAAACGCCACGGGGAGGGTCTGCCTTGCCCGCACACCCCGGGAGGCCGCGGAGAAGGCGGCGGAGGGGTGCATCCTTGTCGTCCGACAGATCGAGGAGGAGCATCGTGCCGTCATGGAGAAGGCGGGGGCGGTGCTCGTGGAGAGCGGGGCGCTCCTGGCGGAGGGCAATTCCCTGGCCCTGGATTATAATCTACCCTGCGTCATCGGGGTGGCGGACCTCTTCGCGACCCTGGAGGACGGCGATGTCGTGACCGTGGACGGGATGCGGGGGCTGATCTACGGCGGAGCCGTCAAACTTGTCGTTTAGGCGGAGGGGAGCCGACATGCCCCCCGAGGCTGATGAAGCCGCCGGCCGTCCGGCTCTTTTATATCTAAGGATGGGTTCGTTATCGAGGGACATGGGAAGAATGGGCGGACCGGGCCCGATACCGAGGACGAAATGAGCGTGTACGATGTGGGATAACATAAGGACCTTTTTCGATATCTTCATCGTTTCCCTGATCCTTTACCGCATTCTGGTCCTGATGGCGGGGACGAGGGCGATTCAGCTGCTGAAGGGGGTGCTGGTGCTCCTCCTCTTCTCGCTGCTGGCCTCGGCCCTCCAGCTTCGGCTTCTCTCCTGGCTGTTGGGAAGGGGCCTCTGGGCTCTGAGTTTTGCCGTCCCCATCGTGTTTCAGCCGGAGCTGCGGAAGATGCTGGAGGAGATGGGGCGCGGGCACCTGTGGCGGCACAGGATTCCCCTGGACGAGGCGGAGAACCTCAGCCGACAGGTCGCGGGCGCGCTCAACTACATGAAGGCACACCGGATCGGGGCGCTCGTGGTGCTGCAGCAGGAGACCGGTTTGGGGGACTACTGGCGAACGGCCGTCCATCTGAGCGCCGAGATATCGCAGGAGCTCATCATCTCGATATTCTGGAAGGACAACCCGCTGCACGACGGAGCCCTCATCCTGGACAGGGAGAGGATGACCGCGGCGGGCTGCTATCTTCCCCTGGCCGATGCGCCGGAGATCTCCCGATGGTACGGAACCCGCCATCGGGCCGCCTTGGGCCTCTCCGAGGTCTCCGACGCGCTGATCCTGATCGTGTCCGAGGAGCGGGGGGAGGTCTCCCTCGCCTACAAGGGACATCTCTCGAAGAACCTCAAGGACGCCCAGATGGAAAAGCTGCTGTTTCATTATTTCTCCGGGCGGGAGACCGTGCGCCGGACCTGGCGCGTGAGGCTTCATCGCCTGATGCAGTTGTTCTGGGAGTCGCCGGCC
>NZ_CALIAA010000197.1 GCF_938040765.1 uncultured Fretibacterium sp. | reverse complement strand
ATCAAAAATGGATTTTTACCCTGACGGCCTTCCGGTGCGCTTTTCCACTTTTCCGAGTCCCCTCTTTTTGTTAGTATGGGGCAAGTTGGTCAGAAGGACGATCCTGAAGGAGGCGCAATGAGATGACGGAGGGAAAATGGAACTGCGGGGACCGCATCGTTCGATTCGAGCGGGATGGACGGGCGGCGGTGGGGCGCATGGCGGGGGATGCGCTTGTGGAGCTTCTGGACGATCGCGGGGCGCCGACGGGGCGGATGGAAAGCCTGGAGGGGTTGCGCTGCCTGCCCCCCTGCGAGCCGCGGGCGCTCTGGTGCGTGGGCGTAAATTACCGCGATCACGCGAGGGAGATGGAGAGCGTGCCGCCGCCGGAGCCCTGTATCTTTCTGAAGGCCCTGACCGCGCTCTCGGAGCATGAGGCGCCGGTGCGCTTCCCCGCCTGGGCGGGGCGCGTCGACTACGAGGGCGAGCTGGCCGTCGTGATCGGGCGCGACTGCAGGAATGTTCCCGAGGCGGACGCCCTGGACGTCGTGGGGGGGTACGCCTGCTTCAACGACGTCACGGCGCGGGAGCTCCAGAGCGCGGATGGGCAATGGACGCGCGGCAAGGGGTTCGACGGGTTCGCCCCGCTGGGGCCCTGCCTTCTGCTGCGGCGGGAGATGCCTGCGGAGGCCGTGCTCCGCACCCGCCTGAACGGCCGTGTGGTCCAGGAGGCCCGCCTCGGGGAGATGATCTTCGGGGTCCCCCGGATCATCGCGCACATCAGCCGTTTCGCCACGCTGCGAGCGGGGGACGTCATCGCCACGGGGACGCCCAGCGGCGTTGCCCCTGTGCATGACGGGGACAGCGTGGAGGTGGAGATCGAGGGCATCGGCGTGCTGAGAAACCGCTTCGTCGGGTCCGAGGACTAGGGAGCATGCACATCATGCTGTGGCTTACGGGGGATGGGGGCCGGATACGGGTTCCCCGCTCCAACCTGCACCTGTTTCAGTCCATGCTCTATGCGGTGCTGCCCCCGGAGCGGGCGGCGTTCCTGCACGACGAGGGATATTGCGTCGATGGGCGGAGGATGAAGCTCTTCGCGATGAGCTGGCCCATCGCCGCGGAGCGCCCCACCTTCGAGGAGAACGCCATCCTGTTTCCGCTTCCGGTTCGCTTGGTGGTCTCCACGCCCGTGACCGACACCATGGACGGCATCGCCGGCGGTGCGCTGAACGCCGGGGATCTGCGGCTGGGCAACAACGTCGTCCGCTGCGAACGTATCGAGGCGGAGCAGCAGCGGGCGGATGGGGAGGCCCTGACCGTGCGCACCCTGTCGCCCATCACCTGTTACGGGCAGGCGGAGCGGAACGGCAAGCCCTATACGGTTTACTTCAGCCCGTACCAGAGGGATTTTGCCGTGTCGGCGCACAACAACCTGGTGCGCAAGTTCCGCGCGCTCTTCCCCGATCGGGCCGTTCCGGAGGGGACGGTCCGCATCTCCCCCGTGGGACGCGTGCTGGAGCGGGTGGCGATCTTCAGCCCCGAGTCCTCCTTTCCCGTCAAGGGCTGGTCGGGCCGCTTCCGCCTGGAGGGGCCTCAGGAGCTTCTGCAGGTTGCGCTGGACTGCGGACTGGGCGCGAAGAACAGCGGGGGATGGGGGTGCGTGACGCGGGAATGAGGGGACAGGGGAGATAATTTGGGCCAGTTCGTGCTGCTAAAATTAATGAGGATCCTTGTTTATGTCGCTGTGGAGGTGAGGATCATACAATATGCGTTCAAGGCGCGAGGACACTGGTGGTTCGATTCCGGCCTGATGGGGCTGTATTTCATCGCTGAAGAACTATTGCGGGAGACGGAGCCGGGGCTTTCCGAGCGTTCGCGTTGGCCGGACGTGAAGGTTTCGGTGGAAATCGACGGCTTATCAATCGAGGCGCCGGATGACCGGATGACGCCGTTCCTGGAGGCCTGTTACGAGGAACTGGCCTCCAACTGGTGGAACCGATCGACGAAAAAGCAAAGGGAGAATCCGGAACTTGTTTGCTACGACCAAGAGAAGAAAGAGTTGAATTGTTTGCCAAAACGGATGCCGACTCCCATTCCCGCCCTGTCGGTAAGCGCCACAAGCTGGAGGGGGAAAGCGGATGCGCTCGAGGATTTGTCCGCGTCGCTCCAGGAGGAGGTGGCGGCCTTCCTGAAGGAACGAAAAAAGTCTCTATGGGGGACCAAGAAAAAGCTCTGTTACGTGCAGCCCGTCTGCCATCCCCAACTGGATGTTTTCCCCAGGGGCAGGAGAGGGGGAGGGACCGTGTGTTCCGTCTGCGGGCAGACCTCCGTCTGCGACAGGGTCTCTCAGACCTCTTTTCCCCTCTTTTCGAGCCAGAGTGCGACCTTCTCCTTCAATTCCGACCTGGGATCGCCCGATCTCATCTGCTGGGAATGCCAGTTATTGGGCAAGTTTGCCGTTCATGCGTCGTATTATAAGGTTGCGGATTCCCTGACCTACATCATGCAGCTGAACTCCGGAGACCTGAGGGCATTGAAGGATGCTCACCTGACGTTTGGTATTCCCTCCCCACTGCGACTTCTATTGGAAGACGACAAGATTTATTCCCACAACTTCGGAGAAAAGAGCCGTATTTTGCAGAAAGCCCGATTATCCTACGAGGTTCTGTGGGGCTTCTATCTGGCGGCCTATGAGCTGGTCTTGAAGAACCAGCAGAAGCGCCGGAACGAGGCGCGCTCCTTGGAGGACCTGGATGAGGATGAGATCGATGAGGAGTCCCTCAGGCGTACTGCCGCGCTGAACGTCGTCCTTGCGGCTCTGGACTCCAAGGGGAGTACGTTCATCACCAAAGAGGTCGTCACCTATACCGATACGGCCTACCTGTTCCGGCTGATTGGCTTTATCAAAAAATATATCCGCACCGAGGCCCCAGAGGAGATGGCCCAGGATCTCGGGCGTTTTTTCGAGCTCCTCTTTTGGGACTTGGAGCTCCCCAATCCGCAAAAACCTTACGATCCTCTGAATGGAATGGATCGCAACGGCTTGCTGCGGTGCGTGTTCGAGAAGAAGTCCATCGTGTGCCGTGTGGAGAGTTTCGTGTTCAAAAAATCTCTGGCGGTCGATTATCCGAGCTTTGGCCGTATCCTGTTCTTCGTGATGGCTTACGAGCTGGTGGCGCATTGTCGGGATTCGGAGGAAGGAGAGAAAAGAGGCATGGCTAAAGGCATGACAAAGGGGCAAATTGCCCTTGCGACGAAGTTGGGGGCGCAGATTGTCCTGGCCGCGAAGGAGGCTCTGGTGAAAGAGGGGGAGGGCCTTGAAAGCATGAAGGCCGTCAAGGGAGATCTGTTTGCCCTGCGCAAGACCCGCATGGCGACGGATTTCCTGGAGCAGCTGAATCGCCTGCAGTTCCGCTACGGAATCGTCGTCAACAGGGAGATCACGGCGGGAGTTCTGGCTGAGGACGACGTCCCCTTCGAGGAGTTCAGGGCCTATTGCATG
>NZ_CALIAA010000196.1 GCF_938040765.1 uncultured Fretibacterium sp. | reverse complement strand
GTTTTTGCCGAGTTGGCCGAGAGCGACGTCTCCTTTGAGGAGTTTCGGGCCTATTGCATGATTGCCGCCTTGAACGCCTACAATAACGTTATGCGCTCCCGCGTTTCCGGGGATAAGGACTCGCAGTCCGGCAACGAATGACGAAAAAACATTGCAGGAGGTAATATGAGATGACGAATGCAAAATGCCTGACGCTGACCTATCTGACGCGCGCCTCTTACGCCTCTTTGAACGGTTCCGACAAGGAGGCCGACAACATCTCCAGCATCAAGAAAATCCGAATGAACGATGGTGAGGAGTATCCGTACAAATCCTCTCAGGCCATTCGCCGAGATCTGCGCGAGCAGCTGGCGGTGCTGGGCTGGGAGCTTTCCGAGGCCGCCTTGGCCAAACAGGCGAAGGGGGCGACGGCGACGTTGGGAGACCCCGCATCCTACATTGACGACGACCTGTTCGGCTTCATGATCGCCGACAAGGTCACGAAAAAACGCACGGGCCCGGTGCGCGTCTCGCCCTTGCTCTCCCTGGAACCCTATCGGGGGGAGCTGGACTTTGCCACGAACTATATGGGCGTCAAGGCTGGCGGAAACCCGAACATCTTCGAGACGGAAATCCACTCCGGTTTTTACAGGGGGACAATCCTGATCGAGTTGGATCGGATCGGGGCTGCCGATGCCGAGACCTACAAACTGGATCTCGAGCCTGGCGAGAGAAAGCGTCGCGTAGCAGCGCTCCTGGATGCTATCCAGAATCTCTGGGGGATCGGACGCCAGAGCCGCTTCCTGGCGGACATCTCACCCAAGTTTGTGGCAGCCGCGTTGATGAAGGTCAAAAATCCTATCTTCATGGAGTGCGTCCGCGTTTGCTTCGAGGAGGACAAGGAGAAGAAAAAATTAAGTTTCGTGGAGCACAACCTGATCGAGAACACCCTTAAGGACTGTGAGGGGGCCGTCGTCCACTGGGTTCTGGGGGAACGCAAGGGCTTTTTCTCCCGTGATATGGCGGCGGCAAAGCCTCTGGGGGAGGCGTTCGATATGATGAGAGGATGGTTGGACGAGGTCTACGGAGGGTAGCCATGTACGGCTTTTTCGTATCGCTTCATGGGATGACGGCCTCCTTTCGAGAGCCCGGTTCTCATCTTTATCAGGCCACGCTGCCCCTGCCCCCCATCTCCGCACTGGTAGGGATGGCCGGGGCTGCCCTGGGGAAATCTTTTGAGAAGGCCTGGCCGTTCTTCAAGGATGCGGGGCTTTTTGTCGGAGTATCGGGGAGAGCCGGAGGAAACGGTATAGACCTTTGGAATTACGACAAGATGGCGGTTCCCAAGGGGAGCGAGGAGTCAGCTCATGCGAAGTTGTACGGACTATCCAAGGTGGTGCGGAAGGATATCCTGAACCGGGAGTTTCTGGCGAACCCTGAATTTGTCGTCTTTTATGCGTTGGAGGATCAAGAAAAAGCGGCTTGCCTGCATTCCGCCTTTAAGGACCCCGTGTATGCCCTTTCACTGGGGAGCAGCGACGACATCGCTCTCGTTCGGGATGTCTCGGCGCTGTGCGCGATTGGAGACGGAGAGGAGAGCGACAGTTTTACGGACACGCTTCTGCCCGGAGACCATGCCGACGACGTCCGGTTCGATTGGGACGCTTTGAAGCGCGCTTGTGTTGTTCAAACGCTGAAAGCGCCCATGGTACGGCCCCTTATCGTGGATTTTGAGTTTAAGGGAGACGAACGTCATGGAAGCCGCTACCGCCTTTTCACTTTTTTGTCGGGGCATCAGCGCATACAGAATCCTCAAAGGGCGTTCCGTTTTCCGAACGTGGTCTCGCCCGTGCCGCTTTATGGCCTGGAGGATGAGGGACAATGACCTTTTATGCCAAAGCTCTGGAGGCGATGGAGGGCACTTACGAATATCACGTGAGAACGTGCCTAGCTATCGCCTCCGAATTCCTGAGGCTCAACCGGGAGGTCTTGGAGAGGGTGTGCTCCTGCTTGGAGATCTCCTATGAAGAATTGACGGCCCTTTGTTTGAGGGCCGTTTTTTTTCATGACATCGGGAAGTTGGGGGATTTCTTTCAAGAACGAATGCGCCGCCGTCTGGGGCCTGATGGGAAGGACGATCCGAAACGTTTTTTTCGTCATGAACTGCTCTCCGCCTGTCTCCTCCATTCGCTTTGGGACAGGAAGAAAGGGGTGTTCCCTTATGATGTCTGGGCTGTCCTGGGACATCACAAAAAGCTGGATCGGGCTTGGTCTGCATTTGTCAGAGAGAGGGATGCCCGAAAGCCCGACAGGCTGACGACGGAACAGATTCAATTTGGGCTGGGCTTCGATGAACGATGGA
>NZ_CALIAA010000195.1 GCF_938040765.1 uncultured Fretibacterium sp. | reverse complement strand
AGAACCGGTCGGGCCGCCTGCCCCGCGCCGGCAAGACGCCCCCTTTCCCGCCTTGGGAAAGGGGGCGTCTCGATGATCGGCGTCCGCGGAAAAGCCCTTGGGCCGCAGCGCTTACAGGCTCTCCTCGAGGATCTTCACGACCTCCTCGCGCGAGAGCACCTTGTACCCGCCCTTCAGGATGAACGTGCCGTCGGCGATCCCCTCGATCATGGCCTCGGTGACGCCGAGCTCCCGAAGGCGCATCACGACCCCGAGCTCCTTCATGTAGGCCTCCATGCGGGCAAGGCCCTCCCCTGCGATCGTCTCGTCGGACTTTCCCTCGGGCCTCACGTCCCAGACGTTGACCGCATAACGCCGGAACTTCTTCAGGCCGTAGGGCAGGATGTGGCGGTAATACGGCAGGGAGATCGCCGCGAGGGTCATGCCGTGGGTCGCGTCGGTGTAGGCCCCCACGGAATGCCCCAGCATGTGGACCATCCAGTCGGTGGACTTGCCCTGTGCCACGAGGGTGTTCAGGGCCCAGGTGGCGGTCCACATGACGTTGCTGCGCGCCTCGTAGTCCGTGGGGGCGTTCAGCGCAATTCTCGTGCTGTGGATCAGGGACCTCAGGAGCCCCTCCATGATGTAGTCCGACGTATTGTCGTCCTCGCCCGAGAAATACTGCTCCAGGATATGGGACATGATATCGAAGAACCCGGCGACCATCTGATGCCTCGGCAGCGTGAAGGTGAACGTGGGGTTCAGGATGGAGAACTTCGGGAACACCTCGTCCCCGAACACGTGCCCGACCTTCCGATTGCTCTCGGGATTGCTGATCACCGAGCCGCCGTTCATCTCCGAACCGGTGCCGACCATGGTCAGGACGCAGCCCACGGGGATGATCCGGTCCTCCGGCTCCTCCATCCGGACGAAGAACTTTTCCCAAGGATCGTCGCCGCACCAGGCGGAGGCGGAGACCGCCTTCGCATAATCGCAGACCGAACCGCCGCCGACCGCCAGGATGAGGTCGGCGTTCCCCTCACGGGCCCGCCGGCAGCCCTCGTTCAGCTTTGCGACGGTCGGGTTGGGCATCACGCCCGCGTCCTCGAGGACCGTCTTGCCGTTGGCCCTCAGGATGTCCACGACCCTGTCGTAGATCCCGTTTTTCCTGATGGAGCCGCCGCCATAGGCCAACAGGACATTTTTGCCGAACTTCGGCAGCTCCTCGTTCAGGAAATCGAGGGCATTCTCCCCGAAATGAATCCGCGTCGGGTTCGAATAGGTAAAGTTTCCGAGCATCGTTTTTTCCTCCTCGCCGTTTGGAAAGATGAAGTCCCCTTACGTTCCCATGCGGATACTCTATAATTTCAAGCCGGCTTCGAGTCAAGGGGAGAAAGGACGAATCCGCCCGGGAAAACGCCGCCCGAGGAATCAAGCCCTTACACCTCGGCCGCAGCGGTCCCCTCGGCCTCCAGCGCCTTCAACGTCGAGCTGAGCGTTTTGCAGGAGATCTTTCCTGTATACCTTTTCATTTTATTGAACCGCACGATGCCGAAATGCGCCAGAGCACAAAGGACAACCCTTTTATACCTTTCGTCGATCAGCGACGGGGCGTAACGGAAACCGCGCCCCTCGAAGGATCCCCGAGAAACGCTCCGTTTCGTCATGACAGTTCCCCATCAGAAAGTATGGGCCATAATTGTAAGTACCCCACCTCGATGTAAGTACTTTTTTCCCGTTACCGACTTGAATATAATGATACGGGCGAGGCGGAAAAGAGGCAACTCGCGGAAGCATTGGGCGTACCTGGAGACCATTGGGAAAGGATGATCGTCATGAGAAAGAGTCTGGGTGTTCAGCCGGCGCTGTTCCCGATGCCGGTGTTGATGGTTGCGGCATACGACGGCAATGGAAAGCCCAACGTGATGAACGCCGCCTGGGGACAGATCAGCGCGATGGACAAAGTTGCGCTTTTCATCGACGAGGAGCACAGGACGACGAAGAATATCCGGGAGACGAAGGCCTTCACGGTCAGCATCGCCGACCTGGACCACATGGCCGAGGCCGATTTCGTCGGCATCGCTACGGGCAACAAGATGGAGGACAAATTTGAACGCACCGGGTTCCACCAGGTCAGGAGCGCTCACGTAAACGCCCCCATCATCGAGGAGTTCCCCGTGGCGATGGAGTGCGAGCTGCTGGAGATCGTGGACACCGAGAACCTTCACTGCGTCATCGGGAGGATCGTCGGCGTCAGCGCGGACGAGAGGGTCCTGGATTCGAAGGGGAAGGTCGATCCGGCGAAGCTGAACGCCTTTGCCTTCGATCCGTTTCAGAACGGCTATTACAAGATTGGGGAGAAGATCGGACAAGCCTGGAATGCCGGCGCAGGCCTGATGAAGAAGTAAAGCTGGTGAAGAAATAAGGCTGATGGGGAGGCGGATAGGAAGTACACGGGACCGGTCCAGCGTCCGCCGCTCTGGGAGGGCTCCCTGCTGCTGCAGGCCACGGACGGATGCACCACAATCGGCGCGCCTTCCGCTCCATGTACCGGACGTCCCCTTTCAGAGCGAGGACCTGGGGCAGATCGAGCGGGACCTTCTTGAGACGCAAGGTCCCGGCGGCAAGGGGTAATCGCCCAAAAGCCCGGTCAATCGCCCCATACGGCGAAAAGCACTTTATCATATAATCCAAAACGGCATGCGCCGCAGCAGAACAACAAACCGTCAGGAGGGATCGTCATGGATTTTCTGGAGCTGGCGAGGGAGCGTTATTCCGTCCGGAAGTTCGCCCCCAAAAAGGTGGAAGGTGAAAAGCTGGACGCGGTTCTGGAGGCCGGCAGGCTGGCCCCCACCGCCGTCAACTACCAGCCGCAGCGGATATTGGTGCTCGATTCGGATGCGGCCCTCGGCAAGCTGAAGGACTGCACGCCCTATCACTTCTCCGCCCCCTTGGCCCTGGTCGTCTGCTACGACGCCGCAGTGAGCTGGAAGCGATCCTACGACGGCAAGAACATGGGTGAGGTCGACGCGAGCATCGTCACCACCCATATGATGCTCGAGGCTGCGGCCCTGGGCCTGGGCAGCACCTGGGTGGGGCATTTCGACCCGCAGAAGGTGCGATCGGCATTCGCACTGCCGGAAAACGTCATACCGGTCGCCATCCTGCCCATGGGCTACCCTCACGAATCGAGCGCCCCCAGCCCGAAGCACGCCGAGCGCCTTCCGCTCTCGGAGACAACGCGCCGCAATACCTTCTGAGCCCCATCCCCTGCGTTCGGGGGGATGTTACACGCTCCCGGGCACGGACATGACGAGAGGCCCCCGATCGGGGGCCTGCCGTCGAAGGAGCCGTCCTCTTTTCTCTCCCGGCCTCAGACTGCCGATTTTGCCGGGGGCAAAAACGGCTTCTCCAGCCCCTGTATGGGCTCTTCATCCAGGTTTTCGACCCCGAGCTCACGGCAGAGTATCTCCGCCAGCTTCCCCGCGCAGAGCCCGGTGAAGGCGATGCACTGCTTCTTGTGCTCCCCCTCGCTCATCTCGAAGCCTTTGGTCAGAACGCGACAGCAGACCGCATGTTTTGCGTTCGCGTCGCGGAACCAGTCGTGCAGTTCCTTCGACAGCGCCATCACCGCGTTTACCTTGGGGTCCTTCGGACCAGCCTGCGTCGTGCGCCCGAAGAACATGCCCAGCGCAAGAATGGCCCCATTCAAAGCACCGCACATGCACCCGGCGCGCCCGGCTCCGATCGACATGGCGGAAGACATGGCGATCACCGTTTCCGGTACGTCCACCTGAAAATCGCTCCTGATAACGTCCATGACGGCCTCGCAGCAAAAGAATCCGTTGGCGTACGATTCCTCCGCGCGTTTCTGAATGGCCTTCGGGCTCACTGCCGTTGCGTGGTACGTGACGATCGATTCCATTCGTTTCCCCCCCCTCTGAAAATTGACAGCGGCTTCAAGAACTCACCGCCCTGTTCTCCACGCGGCATCCCGCGTAAAACGGTTTACTTCGGGAACAAAAACTTCAGGTAGCCCCCCAGCACTCAAAGTACGACAAGGACGGCAATGGCCGTCTGCACGTGCCCCAACGCCGCCATCCAGGCCAGCCCCGTGTACCCGGCCGTCATCTTCACCGCGATGGCGCTGATCACCAAAGGAAAGGTAAACGCCGCATGGCCGGGGGTAAAGGAGGTCCGGCAGAGCCTCAGCAGATACGACACCCCCGCCCCGTAGAAAAAGAGGGAAAAGGCGAGAAGCAGCCACACGAGGACAGGCTCTTTCACCTCGAACGAGACCATGTAGCCCGCCAGCAGCAGGGATGCGGGCGCGGCAAGGATGACCGCCGTGGGCCTTGCGGCGTCCGGAACCTGCCCGACCTTCCAGAGACGCCAGCAGACGAAGGGCAGAAGACAGAAGTAGGCGACAAAGGCAAACCAGAAGGCCATACGTCCGATATCCAGGCGCCCCGTCACCGAAGCGGAGGCGCTGGCCACAGCAATTCCCACGTAGACGATGAACCATGAGGGGAACACCTTCTTCAGGGCGAACCCCTTCAAGAACATCCAACTGAACCACAGGATCAAAAGTGCATGACCAACGAGCCCGGCGTACCAGACGGCCTCCCCCACCTCCGGCGCATAGGGTTTGACGTACCCGGCCAGCAACAGGGTCGCCATCGTGAACGTCGGCAGGACGCTCGCCGCGACCGGGTTCTCGAGGGGCTCCTTCAACTTTGCGTTCAGGACCAGCAACTTGAGCAGATAGGGCAGATAGAGAAGAAACGCAACGCCCCCAAGAAGCAGCCGCGCCCCACGACTATAGCCCTGCACGAGGTTGCCCAGCGCGAACAGAGAGAGGATCAGCCCCGCGGTCGGAATAGGATATTGCCGCAGAAAATTCAAGACCAACATACCCCCTTGCCTCGATTTTTCGGGAAACACCGATCGGATCGGCGCTTCCTCCGTGAAAATCGGCTCGCAGGCCCTCCGTTCCAGGGCGGAGAAGGGGCAGGTATTTTTCAAGCTCCGGGGACACGCGCCCGAGCTCAAGCAGGGGGTCGCGAACCGCAAAAAAAGCGGGGATCTCGAAATGCAAAAAATGCAGGGGATTTGAAATAGATAAGGGAGGAGGGAGGATATCGAGAAAAAAGACCGCTCGGGGCGGTCTCTCCTGGAACGTCAGCGGCTGTAGAGCACCATGAGGATGCCTTGGTCTGCCCCTGAAGAGTACGGCCCGATCCGAACGGCTCCTCCCGAGGAAGGAACCCCACTGCAGAATGCATCCCGTGCATCCAAAGCCGATCGTCAGGTGAATCCGCAGTATCGCATCCGAGCGCCTCCTCCCCCGAAGAATGACCGACAAGCCTCTACTCTTCTACCTCAATACTATAATCCTTATGATGGGATCGTGTCAACAATGAACCCCAACCACGAGGCCAAGGGGCAAAGATGCCGCCGAGGGCACTTTTGTCCCCGTAGCCCCCGTACATGTAGATTGGGAATTGGAATTACGCGAACGCCGCAGCCGCCCTGGCCAGCTCGTCCCGAATCGCGATGTGCTGCGGGCAGACCTGCTCGCAGCGGCCGCACCGGATGCACTCCGCCGCGCGCTTCCTGCCATGGCCGCCGACCAGCCAGGACTCCTGATGCCTGGCGGCGGTCAGGTCGCCGTAAAGCGTCAGCGCGTTCATCGCCGTGAACGTCCCGGAGATCCCCACCTCCACGGGGCAGACCTTGGCGCAGTAGTTGCAGGTCGTGCAGGGGATCAGCGGGATGCGGGCAAGCTCCCTCCTGGCCTCCTCCAGCGTTCGCCTCTCCGCGTCGGACAGCCCCGTGAAGCCCTTCATGAAGGACAGGTTGTCCTCCATCTGCGCCAGGTCGCTCATACCGGAGAGGACGGTGAGTACGCCGTCCAGGTCCGCGGCAAAGCGAATGGCCCACGACGCCATGGAGGCGCCGGCGTCGGCCCGTTTGAGGATCTCCGCCACCGACTCCGGCGGGGTCGCCAGCATTCCTCCCTTCACGGGCTCCATGACGATCACCGGCTTGCCGTACTTCCGGGCCATCTCGTAGCAGGCCCGGGACTGGATGGCCGGGTTCTCCCAGTCGCCGTAGTTGATCTGCAGCTGGACGAACTCCATCTCGGGATGCGCCTTCAGGATCTCCTCCAGCTCCTCCGGCGTGGAGTGGAAGGAGAACCCCACGTGCCGGATGAGCCCCTCCTTTTTCTTCTCCTGGACGAAGCGCCACATGTCGAAGTCGTCGAAGAAGTGAGTCCGCCCCTCCCCCAGGTTGTGCAGCAGGTAGAAATCGATGTATCCGGCCCCCGTCTGCCTCAGCGAGGTCTCGAACTGCGCCGCGGCGTCCTCGCGGGTCCTGCATTCGAGCCACGCGGCGTTCTTGGTGGCCAGCTGGAACTTCTCCCTGGGATAGCGCTCCACCAGCGCCTCGCGGATCGCGTCCTCGCTGCCCGGGTAGGCCCAGGCGGTGTCGAAGTAGGTAAAGCCCTCGGCCAGAAAGCGATCCACCATCCGCTTCGTCTGCTCGATGTCGATAGCGTCGCCCTCCTTGGGCAGACGCATCAGGCCGAACCCCAGCTTCTTGATCCCTTCCCCCAAATGAGTCATCGTATCCCCCTCGTTCCTCGTCCTCATGAAATTTCCTCGGCCCGGACGCCGGACAAAAACTGCGGACGCCTCTCCCCGCGCCGCTCGCCAGGCAGTCCGATACACCGCTACGAAAGCCGGGCGTAGTCCTCCTCGCTCACCGGCTCGCACCACTCGTTTTCGGCGCCCTCCCCCGGCACCTCCACCGCCAGGTGCGTGAACCAGCTGTCCCGGGCCGCTCCGTGCCAATGCTTCACCCCGGCGGGGATCCGCACCACGTCGCCGGCATGGAGCTCGCGCGCCGGCTTCCCCCACTCCTGATACCAGCCGCGTCCGGTGGTGCAGAGCAGGATCTGCCCTCCGCCGCTCCTGGCCTTATGGATGTGCCAGTTGTTCCGACACCCCGGCTCGAAGGTCACGTTGCCGATCACGACCCCCTCCGTGGAGAGCATGTTCAGATAGCTGTCCCCCACGAAATACCGCGCGTAGGCGGTGTTCGCCCCGCCGCGGGGAAACGGTCCCCCCATCGCGTCCTTATCCATGAAGACACCCCCCTGACGCTTGATTGATAATGCTGGATGAATGGTGACAGCATCAGTCTATAACCTCAAGCCGACTCCAGGTCAAGATGGAAACGGGTGAAATATCATCGTGCCTGGATAAATTCAGCCAAGCTACACGCTACGGAAAACTCAACCTCCCCTTAACGCCTTCTCCATATTAGGTGTTCCCTAACATGTCTTTCGTTTTCTTAGTTTC
>NZ_CALIAA010000194.1 GCF_938040765.1 uncultured Fretibacterium sp. | reverse complement strand
CCCCCATGTTAATCTAGGGAAGCTCTGGAGAATTTTGCCTATAGATGTTTTGCATATTCAACTTTGGCAAAATATACGTTTTTGTTTTAATCAGCGCTTCCCTAATGGCAGCCGCAGGAACAGCTTCCGCAGCTCCCGCCGCATCCCTTGGAGCCCCTGAGGGGCGCTCCCTCCAGCAGAATCAGGGTCTTGCCCCGACACTCGGGACAGCGAAGCGCCCCTCCCTCCTGCTCGAAGACATGGGAACAGGAGGCACACCGAAAGGTCCGTTTCTCCGACATTCTTCCCACCTCCCCTACGCGCCGATGGTTGCGACCATCACGGCCTTGATGGTGTGCATCCGATTTTCGGCCTCGTCGAACACCTTGGAACAGGAGGACTCGAAGACCTCCTCCGTGACCTCGCAGCCCTTCACCGCCGGCAGGCAATGCAGGAAGATCGTCCTCTCCCTGCCGGTCGCCCTCATCAGGTCCCCGTTGACCTGCCATGGGGTCAGCAGCCGGACGCGCGTCTCCTTCTGCGCCTCCTCGCCCATCGAGACCCAGACGTCGGTGTAGACGGCATCGGCCCCCTCGACGGCCTTCCGGGGGTCGTCGATGATTCGGATCTCCGCGCCGCTTCGCTGCGCGACCGCCCTGCACCGCTCCACCAGCTCGGGGTCGGGGAAGAGCTCCCTCGGGGACCCGATGGTAAAGTTGACCCCCATCTTAGAGCTGCCGATCATGAGGGCATTCGCCATGTTGTTGCGGCCATCGCCCACATAGGTGAGGTTCAGGCCCTCGAGGCGACCGAAGTTCTCCTGAAGCGTGAGAAAATCGGCCAGGACCTGCGTGGGATGGTCGACGTCCGTCAGGCCGTTCCACACGGGGACCCCGGCCCACCGGGCCAGCTCCTCGACCATGCTCTGCCGAAACCCCCGGAACTCGATGCCGTCGAACATCCGTCCCAGCACCCGGGCCGTGTCCTTCACGTCCTCCTTGCCACCGAGGTGAATGTCGTTCTTGCCCAGAAACTCGGGGTGCCCCCCCTCGTCGATGCAGGCGACCGTGAAGGCGCACCGGGTACGCGTCGAGGCCTTCTCGAAAAGAAGCGCCACGTTCTTCCCCGCCAGGGCGCAGCCCCGGATTCCGGCGCGTTTCTTCGCCTTGAGGTCCGCCGAAAGGCTCAGCAGATAGGCGATTTCCTCGGGCGTAAAATCCATCAGAGTCAAAAAACTTCTTCCCTTGAGATTGACCGGCATGCCACGTTCCCCCTTTTTCCAATGTCTCCCCATATCGGCCGTTTTATGTACGGTCCCGATGCCCCGCCCCGCGGCGGGTCCGTCATTCGCCCGGTTCGCCGGGGCCGTTCGGGTCCGCTTCCCGGAAGAAGCGCGGCAGGACCTCCGGCAGCTCCTCGAAGGGATATTCGCCGACCACCCGCCCCTCCCGGAACAGGACCGCGCCGGCCGGGGTCCCGGCAATTCCCAGCCGGGCGTGTTTCGCCTCCTTGGGGCCGTTGACCTCGCACCCCATGACCGCCACGCTCGTCCCGTCGGGCAGGTCCTTCAGCATCGGCTCGATGAGCGCCACGAGGCGCATGACGTCCGCGCGCCTGCGGCCGCAGGTCGGGCACGACACCAGGTTCACCCCCCGCGAACGCAGATGGAGCGCCTTCAGGATCTCGTACCCCACCCGCACCTCACGCTCCGGCCTGTCGGTCAGCGACACGCGCAGCGTGTCCCCGACGCCCTGCGCCAGCAGTGAGGCAATGCCGGCCGTGCTCTTGACGATCCCGCCGTCGCCGGGACCGGCCTCCGTCAGGCCGACGTGCAGGGGGAAATCGGGATACGCCCGGGCAATCAGGAGGTTAGCCCGCACCGTCTCGGGGACGGAGGAGGACTTCGCCGAGAGGATGATATCCTCGAACCCGTTCTCCAGCAACAGCTCCGCCTGCTCGCGGACGGCCAGAAAGAGCGCCGCGGCGCGGTCCCCCCCCGCCTCCTCGAGCTGCCGCCCCGAGAGGGACCCCCCGTTGGCTCCGATGCGGATGACGACGCCCGTATCCTTCGCGATCCGTATCATCTCGTTCAGACGCCCCAGCGGCATGTTCCCGGGGTTGATGCGGATGCTCCGACACCCCGCGTCCATCGCCGCCAGGGCCAGAGCGGGGTCGAAATGGATGTCCGCCATGAGGGGCAGCTCGGTCCGCGGAAGCAGCCAGGCCAGCCCTTCCGCGTCGGCCGCCGTCGGCAGGGCCACACGGGCCAGCTCGCACCCCTCCTCGAGGAGGCTCCGGCACTGGTCCAGACAGGCCCCGCGATCGGACAGGGGGGCCTTCAGCATGCTCTCCACCCGAACCGGGGCCCCGCCCCCGACCGTCAGGGGCCCTATCCGGACCTGACGCCTCATCGCGTCCAGAAGAGGTTGTAGACGTCCTGCCAGGTGACGAAGATCATCAGGGCGATCAGCAGGGCAAAGCCCGTCATGTGGATCCAGTTCTCCACGCGCTCCGGAAGCCGGCGGCGGAACACCATCTCCAGCAGGACGAAGAGGATGCGCCCTCCGTCGAGGGCGGGGATGGGGAAGAGGTTGAGCAGCCCCAGGTTCAGGCTGATCAGGGCCAGGAACGTCACGAAGCTCCAGAGCCCCTCCCTCATGGCCCGCCCGGACATCGAGGCGATGCCGATGGGGCCGGTGACGTCGACCTCCTGGCGCTGCGTCACCCAGTCCCAGACCCCCTTGAGCATGAGCTTCGACATCCTCCATGTGTACCCTGCGGCATTCTGCAAAGCCTGCCCGGGGGAATAGCGCAGAAGCGCGGGTGTGACCCCCAGCATGGGGTGCCCATACTCCGCGTTGTCGGGGATGGGCGTCGTCACGGTCAGGGTACGGTCGCCGCGCTGGACCTCGAGGCGGACATCCCCCTTGACCGCAGCCTCCCTCAGCGCCTCGGACATCTCACGCCAATGGGCGACGGACCTGCCGTTCACCGCCACGACGCGGTCCCCGACCTCGAGGCCCGCCCGCTGCGCGGGGAACCCCTCCATCAGGGTCCCGATCCTCGTGTCCTCCATGTTCATGACCCCATGCCCGCAGAGGAAGACCGCCGTCAGCAGGAAGGCCAGCAGAACGTTGAAGAGGGCCCCGTCCAAGAGGATGAAGAAACGCTTCCAGGCGGACTGCTCGTTGAACCCCATGCCCGGAAGCACCGCCTCCCCGTCGGACTCCTCCCCCATTCCGGCCAGCCGGCAGAAGCCGCCGACCGGGAAAAGACGCCAGGACCAGAGCATCCGGGGCCTCCCATCCTGCCCGGCCCTCTGCTCGATCTGTTTCACTACCGGCCCCATGCCGAAGGCGAACTCGTGTACCTGGACGCCCAGAAGGCGCGCCGTGATGTAGTGCCCGTACTCGTGGACCAGCACGCAGATGGCGATGACGATTATGAACGCAATGATACTTGTCAGCATCGAATCGATTTCCTCCTTGCTTCCCTAAAAACTTCCCTGGACCCACCCAAGGGACTCGTCCCTTGGGAATCCCATTCGGTATTCGTCCGCGGCCCCTTCACGCCTCCCACGAGTTGCAGACGGCGGCGCAGTGCCGACGGGCCCATTCCAGGGCCGCGAGTGCGTCCTCGAGGGACTTGGGCGGCGGCAGCGAACAGGCCTCCATCGTCTCCTCCACGGCCCGTGCGATAGCCGTAAACCCCAGTCGCCCCGAGAGGAAGCGCTCCACGGCCACCTCGTCCGCCCCGACCAGCACGGCGGGGAACGGCCCCTTTCGCTCCATCGCCTCCCGCGCCAGCCTCAGGGCGGGGAAGCGCTCCGGGTCCGGATCCTCGAAGGCAATCGTGCGGGGGGCAACCACGGGCCGTTCAAGTCCCCCGCAAGGGAAACGGCGCTCCGGCCAGAAGAGGCAGGACGATGCCGGAAGCCGCATGTCCGGCGCCCCGGCGAGCATCTTGACGCTGCCGTCCTCGAACTCCGCAAGGGCATGAACGAAGGACCCCGGAGAGACCACGGCGTCCACCTGATGGGGCTCCAGGCTGAAGAGCATCATCGCCTCGATCAGCTCGATCCCCTTGTTCATCAGGGTGGCGCTGTCGACCGTGATCTTCGGGCCCATGGACCATACGGGATGGCGGAGCGCCATATCGGGCGTGACCGTCTCCAGCTCCGACGCCGTCCAGGTCCGAAAGGGGCCGCCCGAGGCCGTCAGGAGGACACGCCGCACGGGGGCGGACTCGCCATGCAGGCACTGCCACACCGCGTTGTGCTCGCTGTCCAGAGGACGCAGCTGATCCCTCGTCCGTACCAGGGGCATCACCCACGGCCCCGCGACGACGATGCTCTCCTTGTTCGCCAGGGAGACCTCCTTCCCCGCACGCAGGGCGGCTTGCAGGGCCGGGATGGCCGCGGTCCCGGAGGACGCGAAGACCACGTGGTCCACCGACGGGTCCTCCGCCACGGCAATCAGGCCCCCGGGGCCCCGGAGCTTTTTTGCCCCCGGTTCCTCCGGACCCAAACCGGGCGGCGCGTCGTGGACGCAGAGCATTGTAACACCGAACTCCGCCGCCAGCGCCATCAGTTTTTCGGAGGGCGACCGCGCGGCGAGGGCACGGACCTCGAGCGCGTCGGGGTGGGCGCGGCACACATCCAGGACGGACGACCCCACGCTGCCCGTCGCCCCGATGACCGCAATCCGCTTCCGTCCCGGCCCCATCACGTCAGGACGATCCCGAAGAGCAGGTAGGTCAGGAGCCCGTTGATCAGGATGCTGTCGAAGCGGTCCAGGGCCCCCCCGTGTCCGGGGATGAGACGGCCCGAGTCCTTCTCGCCGAGCTCCCGCTTGAGGAGGGACTCGGCCAGGTCCCCCATCTGGCCGGCGAGCCCGCAGACCAGGCCGATCAGGAAAAGGGGATAGGGCGGCTGCTCCAGGACGTAGATGACGATGGCGACCATCAGGAAGCTGCCCAGGAAGCCGCCGATGAAGCCCTCCCAGGTCTTCTTTGGGCTGATGTGCTCGCAGAGCCTGTTCCGTCCCCACCGCGCGCCGATCAGGTAGGCCATGACGTCGCAGCCCCACGTACTGGCAAAGAGGGACACGAGAACGAGGTTCCCCGTGGGGAGGCTCCGCAGCAGGAGGATGCAGGTCCAGGGCATAACGATGAAGAGCACCCCGGACATGGTCCCCCCCACGTTCCCGACCACGAAGCTCTGCCCCGTCGTCTGGCGGCGCAGGATCTCGACCATGAAGATGGCATAGGTGCTCAGGGAGAGGATCAGGGCGATCGAGACCGGCCGGCTCCCCTCGACGGCCGAGAGGAGCACGGCCAGGGAGCAGATGTAGCCGATTCCGCGCGAGAGCCTCAGCCGCTTGCCGAGCAGGCGGTAATATTCCCCCTGCGAGATGAGGGCGAGCGTGGCCACGACGCAGAGCCAGGCCGTCCCCCCCAGGTAGATGCCGCCGATGATCCCCAGGACGATGACGGCGCCGCTCAACGTGCGCAGAATAAGCTCGCGGCTAGGATTTGAGCCCGCCATAGCGCCTCTCCCGCCCGGCGTAATTCCCAAGGGCCGCGTCGAGGGCGGCCTCGTCGAAATCGGGCCAGTGGATGTCCGTGAAGTAGAACTCGCTGTAGGCCGCCTCCCACAGCCAGAAGTTGCTGAGGCGAAGCTCGCCGCTCGTCCGGACGATCAGGTCCGGGTCCGGGACGTCCGGCAGGTAGAAGAAGCGCCGCAGGTCGGCCTCCGTGACGGGGCCGGAGTGGCCGCTCGCCACGAGCGCATTGACCGCGTCCAGCACCTCGGCGCGTCCGCCGTAGTTCAGGCACAGGATGAAGTCGATCGTCGTCTCCTCCCTGGTGCGCTCCTCGGCCCAGCGCATCATCTCCAGAAGGTCCGCGGGAATGTTGTCGCGCCGCCCCGCGAAACGGATGCGCCCGCCCTCCGCCCTGATCGCGTCGACCTTGCGGCGGATGTAGTAGCGGAAGAGGCTCATCAGGCCGTCGACCTCCATCTTCGGCCGGTTCCAGTTCTCGGTCGAGAAAGCGTAGACCGAGAAATAGCGGATTCCCCGGCGCTTTACGAGGCGGACCATCTCCTCGAGTTTCCTCAGGCCGGCACGGTGCCCCATGAGGCGGGGCAGCCCCCTCCGCTTGGCCCACCTTCCGTTTCCGTCGAGGATGATTGCCAGATGATCGGGCACCGTCTTCGGCGCCGACTTCGACTCCGTCTTCATGGTTGCTCGGCGTTCTCCTTCCTTGTCTCGTCCAGCCTTATCTCGTCCAGGCGGGCCTTCAGCTTCTGGACGTCCTGCCACGTGAGGTCCTTCGGGCTGCCCTTCTGCCGAGAGTCGTTGCGCAGAAGGTAGCTGGGGTGGAACATGGGCATGACCTCGATCCCCCGCCATTCGAACCAGCGCCCGCGCAGGGCGGTTATCCCCTCGGAGGTCTTGAGTATCCAGCGCATCGGCGTATTGCCGAGGCACACGAGGATGCGCGGCCGGATCAGGAGGAGCTGCGCCTCCAGAAAATCCCCGCACCGCATCATCTCCTCCTGGGTGGGCACGCGGTTGTTCGGAGGACGGCACTTCACCACGTTGGTGATGAAGACCGACTCCCGGTCTATCCCCGCCGCAGTGAGGATCTGGGTGAGGAGCTGACCGGCCCTTCCCACGAAGGCCAGCCCCTCCCGGTCCTCGTCGGCCCCGGGCCCCTCCCCGACGAAGACGAGCGGCGTCCGCGCCGTCCCCTGGCCGAAGACCGTACGCGTACGGGTCCCGCAGAGCCCGCAGCGGTCGCACGTCTCGACCCGGGCCCTCAGCTCGTCCCAGGCCGCCGCCCGCCGGTCCTCGGGGGCGTTCCGCGCGGCCCCCATCCCGTCCGCGCCCATCCGATCCCTTTCCTCCGAGCTAGAGTTCGATTTCATGGATCCTGACGTTGACCTTTCTGACGTCCATCCCCGTAAAGTAGCTCAGCCCGACGCTGATCTTCTTCTGCAGGAGGCGGGCGATGAGCAGGGCGCTTCGGTTCCCCAGCCTGAGGTCGATCTCCAGGTTCACCTCGAGGCTGTCGTCGTCGGTCTCCAGCTCGATCTCGTGTACCTTGCGGACGTGCTCTCCGATCACGACGAGGCGCCGGCACATCTCCAGGATGGCCTCCCTGCCGATCGTCACGTGCCCGTCGAAACTGAAGGGAGGCTTGACGATGGTGCGCCCGTCGTCCCTGTCCTTGCTCTTGAAGAGGTCCTTGAGCTGGCTCACCAGTTTTCCGGCGAAGTTGCGCTGAATCTGGGTGCGGGCGACGGGGACGACGTGCTGCCTCTTCTCGCGCCGTTCCCGAAGCGCGTTGTCGATCTCCTCCCGCGTCGCCACGTCGGTGATGCCGATGATCTTGACGGGGTCGTTCAGGCCCAGCTTCGCGACGATCTTCCGCATCATCCCCTCGGAGGTGGCGAGGAGCATCAGCCTGCAGGGAGCGCGTCCCTCGAGGAAGCCCACCACCTCCTCGCGGTGGGCGGGGTACTCGAAGAGCGCGCGCCGGATGGCCCGAACCATGTTGCCCTCCGACTTGGCGCTCCGGCCCGCCATGATGCGCCCCCGGGACACGACCAGGCCGTCGTCGACGATCAGGTCGATGCCGTGCTGGCGCGCCACCTGCGAGGCCCTCTGGCTCTTGCCGGTCCCCGCCGGCCCGACGAACGCGTACACCTCGATCGTGGAGAGGTCGGGCTTCCGCACCGGGGTCCTTTCCTCGTGGAGCTTTTCTTCAGGGAGCTTCTCCTCAGGGAACTTCTCCTCGGAGATCTTCACCTGGGGGGGCAGTCCCTCGGCGACGTTCGGTACGACATCCCGCAGGGCCTCCCCCGCCTCGGTCCTCGGCTTCGTCATCGTTCGGCCCCCTCCTCGAGGGACACCGAGGCCCCCAGGCCGCGAAGCTTGCGGTCGATGGCCTCGTATCCGCGCCAGACGTGCACCATGTCCTCGATGCGCGTCTCCCCGGAGGCGGAGAGCCCGGCGAGGATCAGCGCGGCCCCCGCGCGCAGGTCCGTCGCCCTCACGGACGCCCCGTCCAGCCTCCTCACCCCGTTGATGATGGCCGTGTCCCCCTTGATGCGGATGTCGGCCCCCATCCGATTGAGCTCCTCGGCGTAGAGGAAGCGGGCCTGAAAGACGCTCTCCTCCACCATGCTGACGCCGCCCGCAAGGGCCAGGGCCGCCGTCATCTGAGGCTGGAGGTCCGTGGGGAAGCCGGGATAGGGCATCGTCTTCAGGGAGACGGACTGCAGGCGTTCGACGGGGAAGACGGTCACCTCCCCCTTTCTGACGGAAAACCTCGCCCCGGCCTCCTCCAGCTTGGCGAGCAGGGCGTCGATGTGCGCGGGAACGACGTCGCACACGGTGATCTCCCCGCCGGTCATGACGCCCGCCAGGATGTAGGTGCAGGCTTCGATGCGGTCGGGGATCACCCGTTCGCGTCCCGGCTGCACCTCGTCGACCCCCTTGATGCGGACGCACCCCGTCCCCTCCATCTCGATGGGGACCCCCATGGTCCTCAGCACCGCGGCGAGGTTCTCGATCTCAGGCTCACGGGCCGTATTCTCGATGATCGTCTCGCCGCGGGCCAGTGCCGCGGCCATCATCAGGTTCTCCGTCGCCCCCACCGAGGGGAAGTCGAGGTAGATTCTCCGGCCCCGCAGCCGATCCGCCGCCGCGTGCACCACGCCGTTGCGGATCTCTATCTTCGCCCCCATTTGCACGAGCCCCTTCAGGTGCAGGTCTATGGGGCGGCTGCCGATGGAACACCCGCCCGGCAGGGGCAGGGCCGCCCGGCCGCCGCGGGCCAGCAGGGGGCCAAGCGCCAGCGAGGAGGCCCTCATCTTGCGCACCAGGTGCTCCGGGGCCTCCCAGGCGATGTCCTCGGGGACGTTCAGCAGCACGCGGTCCTCCTCCCTCGAGACCTCCACGCCAAGGGCCCCGAGCAGTTCCATCATCGTGCTCACGTCGCAGAGGTCCGGGACGTTGTCGAGCGCAAGCGTCCCTCCCTTCAGGAGAAGGCAGGCCGCCATGACGGGCAGAGCCGCGTTTTTCGCCCCCTGGGTCCGGACGGTCCCCCTGAGAGGGATCCCCCCCTGTATCCTCATGACGTTCATCCGCCGATCCCTCCTGCAAGGCTGTCCAGATAGTCCAGGAGGATATCCCGGATCCTCTCGGATGCCCTGCCGTCGCCGAAGGGCATCCCCCGCTTCAAAAACGTTCCCCGATAGTCCGGGTCCTCCAGAAGGCGCAGCGACTCCCTGAGGATGGCCTCCGGGTCCGTCCCCACGAGGACCCCCGTCCCCGAGGCGATGGCCTCGGGACGCTCCGAGAGGTCCCGAAGGATCAACACGGGCTTTCGGAGCGCCGAGGCCTCCTCCTGGATCCCTCCGCTATCGCTCACGATGAAGAGGCTCCGGTTCATGACCGAGACGAAGTCGGGATACGACAGGGGCTCCGTGAGGATCACCCGGGGAAAGCCTCCAAGCTCCCTGCGGACGACCTCGCGGACGGCCGGGTTCTTGTGGAGGGGCACCAGCACCCGCACCTCGGGATGCGCCTCGACGAGGGCGGCCACTCCCCTGCATATGCGGGCCAGGGGCTCCCCCCACGATTCCCTTCGATGCGCCGTCATCAATACGAGGGGACCGTCCTCGGGGACCCCGTCCAGGACCTCCGCCCGGCCGAGGTTCCCGAGCGTCCAAAGGAGCGCATCGATGACGGTATTGCCCGTCACGAAGATTCGTTCCTCAGGCGCTCCCTCGCGCCTCAGGTTCTCCGCATCCCCCGGGGTCGGCGCGAAGAAAAGGGAGGCCAGCCGGTCGGCGAGCACCCGATTGGCCTCCTCCGGAAAGGGAAGGGCCATGTTGTGACTGCGCAGCCCCGCCTCGACATGCCCGACCGGGACGCCGCGGTAGAAGCCCGCCATGGCGGCCCCAAGCGTCGTCGTCGTGTCCCCGTGCACCAGCAGCATGTCCTGCGGACTCCCGTCCAGGAAGGCGCCGACCCCCAGCAGAACGGCCGAGGTCACGTGATCGAGGGTCTGGCGTTCCCTCATGACGTTCAGGTTGACGTCCGCCGCGATTCGGAAATGGGCCAGAGCCTGCTGCAGCATGTCGGAGTGCTGCCCGCTGGCCAGGACCGTCACCGCAAAGCGCCCGTCCTCCTTCAGCAGCCGCACGAGCGGCGCCATCTTGATGGCCTCCGGCCGGGTCCCGACGACACAGGCTATCCTATGCATGAAGCGCCCCCGCCTCCTTCGTTCGCCGTTGTCCATGTCCTCCAGTTCATCTCTTCCAATCCATGTCCTCCACGGGAAGTCGTCAGGAGAGGCGCGCGTAGACCATAAGCCCGCCCGCCAGGGACGCCGACTGCATCAGCACCAGGCAGACGACGGCCCAGAGGGGAGATCCCGTAAGCCCCATCAGACGGTGGTGCAGATGTCCCTTGTCGGGATAGAACGGGGACCGGCCCATCAGGATGCGCCGGCTGAAGGCGATCATCGTGTCCAGAACGGGCATCCCGCCGAACAGCAGGAGCAGCAGGACCAGCTCGTTCAGTCCGATTCCCCGAAGCGTCGGAGCCGCGGCGGTCAGAAAATGGGCGGAGAAAAGATAGCCCAGCAGGGTGCTGCCCCCATCCCCCAGAAAGGTCCGGGCACAGGGGAAGTTCCAGCACAGGACCCCCAGCGCCGCCGCCGCCATGACCACCCCCACGGGGGCGGCCCCCAGAAAGGCCAGCCCCGCCGACGAGGCGATGAAAAGGGAGATGCACAACCCATTGACCCCATCGATCAGATTATAGGCGCTCGTGACCCCCGCAATCCAGACGGCGCACGCAAAGGCCGTCAGAGGGGGCAGCCCCAGCGGCAGGACCGCCAGAGCCGAGCTCAGAAGATGGAGCCCCAGCCTCAGGAACGGGCTCAGCGAGCGCATGTCGTCGATATAGCCGATGAGGAAGACGATCGTGGCCCCGAGCGCGGTGAAACGCACGGAGGGCGCTTCCGCCACCGCGTAGAGCGCCCACAGGAGATACCCCGTCCAGAGCACCAGCCCGGCGCCGCGGGGCATCTGGCCCGTGTGGATCTTCCGGGCATCGGGCAGGTCGAGAATCCGGTAACTGCGGGCCAAGCGGATGGAGAGCGGCGTAGCCAGGCCCCCCCAGAAAAAGCCCCCGAGCCCCAGCAAAAAAAGTCCGGCATCAATCAAGGAGGGCCGCCCCCTACTTGGTCCCGTACAGGCGATCCCCCGCGTCGCCGAGTCCGGGGACGATATAGCCGTGGTCGTTCAGGTGGCTGTCCAGGGCCGCGATGAAGATATCGGCCTCCGGGTGCTCCCTGTGGACGCGCTCGATCCCCTCGGGCGCGGCGATGAGGCACACCAGGGACACCTTCTGCCCGCCACGCTGCTTCACGAGGGAGATGGCCGCCGCGGCGGATCCCCCCGTCGCCAGCATGGGGTCGAGGACGAAGATCTCGCGTTCCTCGATGTCCTGCGGCAGCTTGCAGTAGTATTCCACGGGGTTCAGCGTCTCGGGATCCCTGTAGAGGCCGATATGCCCCACCTTGGCGTTGGGGACCAGCTGAAGGATGCCGTCCACCATGCCGAGACCGGCCCTCAGGACGGGGACGATGGCCAGCTTCTTGCCCTCCAGAGTCCGGGCCCTCGTCACCGCCAGGGGCGTCTCGACCTGGACCTCGGTAAGGGGAAGGTTGCGGGTGATCTCGTAGACCATCAGCCCGGCGATCTCCTGCAGCAGCTCGCGGAACTCCTTGACGCTGGTGTCCCTGCTTCGGATGATGCCCACCTTGTGCTGGACAAGGGGGTGATTGAACACGACCACGCGGCCGCCGGAGGGAAGCCCGGCGCAGAGGTCCGCGGCCTCCGCCGCCGCGATCTTGTTGATACGCACGAGGTGACGCCCTCCCTCGAAGGGGGTCGTCAGCCATGCATCCAGGATGCCGGGGACCTGCCCGGGGGCGAGGACCCTCCCGCCCAGGGTGAGCACGTTGAGGTTGTTGTGGGCCCTCGCCATGCGCGCGCTCTCGACGTCGTTGCAGGCCGCGGCCCGTATGCCCTTTATCTTGTTCGCCGCTATGGCCATGCCGATCCCCGTCCCGCAGAGAAGCACCCCGCAGTCGGCCTTGCCCTCCGAGACGGCCCTGGCCGCCTCGAGCGCGATATCGGGATAGTCCACCCGCTCCTCCGAATGGGTCCCGAAGTCCAGCAGCCGGACCTCCGGGTTCCGCGCAAGACAGTCCAACACCACGGGCTTCAGGACGTAGCCGGCATGGTCGCATCCAACGGCAATGTTCATTCCCCAACACCTCCATCGATATCCTAACAATGATATCACTACCCCAGGCCGCGGGGAGCGTCAAACCCACAATTTGTGTTCGAGATAAACTTATGTGTAGGATAATTTAGGGTTGTTTACAAACCGGGTGAGATTACAGGCGAGAAACGCCCGGGAA
>NZ_CALIAA010000193.1 GCF_938040765.1 uncultured Fretibacterium sp. | reverse complement strand
CGAACTGCTTTCCTCCGCGGTGCAGATCTTTACGATAAGGAAGCTGAACAGGAGGGTTCTGCTGATGGCCCCGCTGCATCATCACTTCCAGCGCCTGGGTTGGGACGAGACCTCGGTTACGATGCGATTCTGGCTGGTCCAGGCCGTCGGGTCCCTGTGGCTTTCGGCGCTTTTCACAGCCCTGTTCGGCAGGTAGGGCCTTGTTCCCGAATGAAAGAATCTATAAGGGGAAGAATTTATAAGGGCCTCGGGTTTAAGGAGAAAGCGGTATGGATGGCGTGAACTTGGATGGCTTGAACGTGAAGGGGAAGCGCATTACGGTCGTCGGGGCCGGGATCAGCGGCAGGGAGCTGGCGCTGATGGCCAGGCGTCTTGGGGCGCGCGTTTTCGTGTCCGAGGCGGGGCCGGTCTCCGCGGCGGCCTCGGACCTCTTTGGGCGCAGCGGGATCGACTGGGAGGGGGAGGGGCATACGGAGAGGGCCTTCCAGGCCGACGCCCTGCTGCTGAGCTCGGGAATCCCGCCCCGTGCCGAGGTGGTGCAGGGCGCGAAGAGGCGGGGCATTCCCCTGATCGGAGAGCTGGACCTCGTCGCGCCGCATATTCGGGGGAAGCTCGTCGCCGTGACGGGAAGCAACGGAAAGAGCACGGTGACCTCCCTGATCGGGCACATGCTCCGAAGGGCGGGGCGAAACGTCGGGGTCGGCGGAAACCTGGGGACGGCGGCGTCCACCTTCACGGACCGGGACTTCGACGCCGTGGTGCTGGAGCTGAGCAGCTTCCAGCTGGCCCGGGCGTCCGTGCTCTCCGCGGCGGTGTCCGTCGTCACGAACCTGGCCCCGGACCATATCGACTGGCACGGCAGCTACGAGGCCTATGTCGAGGCGAAGGCCAGGGTACTCTCCCTGCGGGCCCCCTCGGGCTGGGGGGTCGTGCAGGACCGGGACGTGGAGGCCCTGGGCGCCGCCGACGCCGAGCGGCTGCTGACCCTGAGCTGGAGCCGGACCCCCGTCCACCGTATGGCCGGGCACATCTTCATGGACGCCGACAAGGCCAGCCTGATACGGGACGGGGCGGAACGGACGCTCTTCCGCTACTCGGAGACCTCCCTGTTGGGGGGGCACAACCGCGAGAACGTCGCGATGAGCCTGGCCGTGCTGAGGATCCTGGGGATCGACCTGCCCGCGCGGGATCTGATGGAGGGGTTCGCCCCTCTGCCCCACCGCTGCGAGCACGCCGGGTCGGTCGACGGCGTCGTCTACGTCGATGACTCGAAGGGGACGAACGTCGCCGCGTCCGTGACGGCCATGACGTCCCTCGAGGGGCGCAAAGTCGTCATCCTCGGCGGGCGCGGAAAGGGGGAGGACTACGCCCCCCTGGCCGAGGCCGTGGCGCGGGAGGCGGACGCGGCGGTCCTGCTGGGCGAGGAACGGGAGGCCATTGCCGACGCGCTGAGGAAGGCGGGGTTCTCGGCCATACGCATGGCGGAGAATATGGAGGAAGCGGTTCTGACGGCCAGGGAGCTGGCGCGTCCGGGAATGACGGTCCTCCTCTCTCCGGCGTGCACCAGCTGGGACATGTACGCGAACTACGGCGAGCGGGGCGATCACTTCCGTTCCATCGTCCGCGGCCTGAAGGTCGAGCCGTGACCGCCTTCAACGAGGGGGAGCGCCCGAAGGGCGGCGGACCGTGGCTGATCTGGGGCATCCCTCTGGTCCTCAGCCTGTGCGGGCTCGTCATGATCGCCTCCCTGTCGCTGCGCAACAGCATGACGGGGGGATCGCCCTATTCCCAGATCGTGAAGCAGTGCATTTTTTTGCTCATGGGGCTGGGCCTGATGTCCTTCTGCGCCTTTTCCTCTCTGCGCGGCCTTCGCCGCTGGAGCGGCCTGTTGTGGTTTATCGCACTGCTCCTGCTCGTCGGCACCCTCATCCCGGGCCTGGGCGTCCGGGTTGGGGGGGCCCGGCGTTGGCTGGACTTGAAGGTGGTACGTTTTCAGCCGCTGGAGTTTCTGCTGTTCGTGATCCCTCTTTTTCTGGCCGACCGTCTGAACCAGTCGCGGAGAAGGGGGTTTCAGGGTTTTTTGCGTCCGACGATGTTGGTGCTGCTGTTGTCGATCCTCCCCCTGCTGTTTCAGCCCAACCTGGGCGGGACCATCCTCGTGACGCTGATCTGCCTGATGATGCACGTCGAGAACAGGGGCTGGAGATATCCCCTGCTGGGCGGGGCTCTCATGGTGGCGCTGTTCGCCTCCCTCGTCATGATCGAGCCCTACAGGATGAGGCGTTTTCTGGCCTTCTGGGACCCGTGGTCGGACCCCATGAACAAGGGGTTTCAGATCATCCAGGGGCTGGTCGCCTTCTGCAACGGAAGAGTTTTCGGGGTGGGGATAGGCAAGGGGCTCCAGGAGGACGAGTACCTGCCCGCGGCACAGACGGACTACATCTTCCCGGCGATCGGCGAGGAGTTCGGGCTTGCGGGCACCCTGTTCCTCCTGTCCCTTTACGCGGTGTGGACGATTCGCGCGTACCGGATCTACCGGCGCTGTCCCAATTCGTTTCTTTCCGTCCTGACCCTGGGGTTGACGACGTCGATCATCGGTCCGATGTTCATCAACGTCGGCGGGGTCATGAAACTGATGCCCCTCACGGGCATCCCTCTTCCCTTCGTCAGCGCGGGGGGCAGCGCCATGCTCTTCATGTGGGCGAAGGTCGGGATCTTGTTGAGCGTCAACAGGATCTCGTCCCGGGAGGAGGAACGAGAGGGAAAACGTCCCGGAGGACGGAGGGCTTCGTGAACGGGGAGCTTGCGGGATGCTGAGGGAAAAACGGGTGCTGATCGCTGCGGGCGGAACGGGGGGACACATCCTCCCCGCGGTGGTGTTCGGGCGGTGGCTGGAGGCGCGCCATGAGGCATCGGTCTCCTACCTCGCGGGGGGCCGCCCCCTGGAGAGGGAGATCTACGCCTCCTTCGGGATAGAGCCTCAAAGACTCCCCATAGAGGGGTCTCCCCTGGGCGTACGGTCGCCGGTTCGCATGCTGCTTCGCTCCCTGGCCCTCCTCAAATCCCTGGAAACGGCGGCCCGATGTGTTTTTCGCGAAAAGCCCGATGTCTGCGTCCTCTTCGGGGGGTATGTCTCGCTGCCCCCTCTCCTGGTCTGCAGGATTGGGAGGATCCCCGTCGTCATCCACGAGCAGAACGCCGTCGCAGGCCGGGTTACCCGCCTGGCCTCCCGGTGGGGCGCCGCCGTGGCCTCGGGATGGAGGGCGTGCGACGGGGTGCCGTCATTCCTCCCCGTCGGAATCCCCGTCAGGCGGCCGGAACGGCTTTCGCCCTCCCGTGCCCGGGAGCGGATGGCGCTGGAGCTCCCCGAAGGGGGGCGGGTCGTCGGGGTCGCGGGCGGCTCCCTCGGGAGCAGGGATCTCGTGGAACGGGCGCTTGCC
This sequence comes from uncultured Fretibacterium sp., assembly GCF_938040765.1. Lineage (GTDB taxonomy): Bacteria > Synergistota > Synergistia > Synergistales > Aminobacteriaceae > CAJPSE01. The sequence goes on along the minus strand of NZ_CALIAA010000193.1, from coordinate 2,079 downwards.
GCGGCCGCGTTCTTCGAGAGGAAGGGCGATGACGTCGTCTTCCTGTTCCTGGGGGATCCGCCGGGGCCCGACCTCCCTCCAAACGTCCGTTTCGTGGGGAGGCAGTGGGACATGAACCCCTTCTACTCGCTGTGCGACGTCCTGATCTGCAGGGCCGGAGGCTCGACGCTCGCGGAGGCCCTGAGTTGGGGCATCCCCGCCGTGGTCGTTCCCTGGGAGAGGGCCGCCGAGGGGCATCAGGAACGCAACGCACGCTGCTTCGAGGAGGCCGGCGGGGGAATCGCATGGAGGGAGAGCGGCGGCGAGCCTTTGGAAAGTCCGCTCGAGAGGCTGCTCGAAAGAGGAAGAGGCGCTGCGGATGGGGCTCCGGATGCCTGCTTCGCCCTTCGCGCGCTCCTTCCCCTTTAGGCATATGTCGGGAATATGTCGAAGAGGCCGTTTGGTACAATACCCCTGATGTCCGGGGCATCTCCGGAGGGCTTTGCGGCAGAAAATTAAATGGAACCCGGCGGGGCAACCGGTTCGGGGCTTTATGAAATAGGAGCGTTTTGGATATCATGTCGGAACTCGCGGGGGCAAAACGGATTCATCTCATGGGGATCGGCGGGTCGGGAATGAGTTCCCTCGCCCGGCTGCTCTCGTCCATGGGGAACGCGGTCAGCGGATGCGACCTGCGGCATGAATCCTCTTGCGTAAAGGCGTTGGAGGCTCTGGGGATTCCGTGTGCGGCCGGACATTCCCGGGAGCACCTCGAGAGGTTCGACCCGCAGCTGGTGATCTTCAGCAGCGCCGTGGATGGGGACTGTGAGGAGCTCGCCGCCGCCAGGCGCAGAGGCATCAGGACGGTCGGGCGCGGAGAGGCCCTGAGCTGGCTTTTCAACGAGGCCCGGGGGGTTGGCGTTGCGGGGACGCACGGGAAGACGACCACGACGTCCATGATCGGCTTGATCCTGGAGGAAGCGGGGCTGTCCCCTACGCTCTACATCGGCGCCGAGGTTCGGGACATCGGGACGAACGCCCGCCTCGGGGACAACTCCCTCTTCGCGGCCGAGCTGGACGAAAGCGACGGCTCCTTCGAATACTTTCACCCCGCCCTTGCGGTCGTGACCAACATCGACTGGGATCATGTGGATCACTTCAAGTCCCGGGAGGATGTCGTGGAGGCTTTCGTCCGTTTCGTCGGGGGGCTGAAGCCCGGTGCGCCGCTCGTGGCCTGCGCCGAGGACGAGGGGGTTCAGGCCATGATGAAAAAAATCCCGGGGGCCGAGGCCCGGGGCCCCTTCCTCCGTTATGGCTGGGGACGGTCCTGGGACTGGGGGGCCTTCGACCTCCGGCACAAGCCGGGAGGGGGCGTCTCCTTTGCCGTGTGCCGCCGGGGCGAGGACCTGGGGCGCCTCGAGATGTCCGTATCCGGAGAGCACAACGTGCTGAACGCCCTGGCAGCCCTGGCCGCATCCGATGCGCTGGGGGTTCCCTTCCGGACTTCGGCCGATACGCTCAGGACCTTTCGAGGCGCCGCACGGCGGCTCCAGACCCTGGGGGTGTGGAACGGGGTTCTGGTCATCGACGACTACGCGCATCACCCCGCCGAGATAGCGGCCTCCCTCGGAGCCATGAGAAGGGTTCACGCCGGCCGCCGTCTCGTAGTCGTATTCCAGCCGCACCGGTACAGCCGTACCGCGGCTTTCCTGGAGCCTCTGGCCGCCGCACTGCGGGAGGCGGACCTCGTGTTGCTGCTGCCCGTCTACGGAGCGGGGGAGGCCGTCGTCCCCTCGGTCTCGTCCCGGGGCATCGCGGACAGGCTGAGGGCGGAGGGACATCCCTGCCGCCTCTGTGAGGGGGAGGAGGACGCACTCTCCGCATTGGGCTCACTCCTGAGGGAGGGGGACGTCCTTCTGACCCTGGGGGCCGGCAGCGTATCCCGCCTGGGCGGGCTTTTCCTCTCCGGCGGGGGGACGAAGGACTGAAGGGGGGATGCCCCTTGCCTTTGCCGATAGGAGGGCTTGGACTATACTATAATATAATGGAGAAAATTATGGCGAGGTTGAGCCGCCTGGAGCGTACCTCATGATGAGCCGA
>NZ_CALIAA010000192.1 GCF_938040765.1 uncultured Fretibacterium sp. | reverse complement strand
AATAAAGGGGAACGGCTAGTTTCCATCAGTATCCCGAGAGGAGGGGATTTTTTTGCAGACGCAGGTGTGGTCCGGTACCAACTGGCCCCTGATCGTGGGGCTGATCTTCGGCAGCGCCGCCTTGGCCCTGTTGGGCGATGTCCTGGGCTTCAAATACGGGAAACAGCGCATCTCCGTCTTCGGCCTGCGCCCCAGATACACCAGCCGTCTGATCACGGCCGTTACGGGGGCGATCATCTCCATCGTCATCCTGACGGTCCTCTCCCTGTTCTCTCAGGATGTCCGTACCGCCCTGTTCAGCATGCAGTACATCCAGCAGCAGCTGATGGATTTGCGCGTGCAGCTGCAGAGCAGTCAGAACAATACAGACCAGGCCCTGGAGGACCTTTCTCTTGCCCGCAGCAGCCTGGAGAATCAGCAGGGCCTGCTGCAGACGACCACGGTCAGCCTGGACCTTGCCCGCTTCGATCTCGAATCCCTTCGCAACGACAAGCTGGTCCTGGAGAACGAGAAGAGCGAGCTTGGGGCTGAGGTTACGTCCATGAGAGAGGAGTCCGAGGAGCTCAAGCGCGCTCTGAGCTCCATGCGCAGCGAGGCCATTGCGCTTCACGCCAATGTCCTTCTGGCGCAGCAGGTCGTACTCCCCAACAGCTCTGCCGCCCAGGTGAGCGAGGACCTTCAGGCCCTCGCAAAGAACGTTCGGCTCTCCGTCCTCTCCGGGCTCTCGGAAAAGCTGAGCCAGGGGATGCGGGACCTGACGATCGCTTTTGATCCTGCCGAGGAGGCCGAGCTGATCGAGCGCCTGACGAATTCTTCCGAACGCTCCTACGTCAGGGCCCTGTCCGCGGAGAACGTCGCCCTGGGAGAGCCGGTCAAGGTCCGGCTCGAGACGGGAACGAGCTATCGGATTTATACCGCCGAAGAGCCGGTCTACCGTAAGCTGGTCCACGCCCAGCACGCCGATTTCGACGCCGAGGAGGCGCTGCATCTGTTTTTGCGCGAGCTCAAGCTCAAGGCCATCCGCGATGGGGTCCTCCCCGACCCTGCCACGAACAGCGTGGGGACCGTGGAGGGGGTCACCTTTTTCGATGTCGTGGAGAGCCTGAAGGACGTCCATGCACCGGTGATCGTCAGCGCTTTGGCCTCCCATGATATCTATACGGAGGGACCGGTCGACATCAAATTCGTGTTGGAGGAGTAGGCCGTTGTCCGTGGCCGGCGTGCGCCCCGGCTGCACCGGGCGGGGCGGCCGCGGAAACACGGCGCCGTCTTGGGACTGAGAATTTTTTCTGTTCATCCGGCGGCAAGGGGGAGAAGATGAGGGACGAATACGTTTTTTACGACAGCAAATACGCGGTCACGGCCCCGGAGCTTCAGGACCTGTACCGGTACACGGGGTGGGGGCGCAGCCGGTCCGTCGAGGGAATCCAGGCGATGCTCGACGGGACCAGTATCTGCTTTTCCGCCCGTCATCAGGATAAACTGGTTGGCTTCTGCCGCATGATCACGGATTTCGTCTACAGGGCTTCCCTCTGGGATGTCATCGTGCACCCCGCACATCAGGGTCAGGGGCTGGGAAGCTCCCTGGTCGACTACGCGCTGAACCACCCCGCCATACGCGGCATCCCCATGATCCTGACCTACACCAGCGAGTGGGAGTCCTTCATGGAATCCCGCGGATTCGAGCCCCGCAAGGGGGCCATGCTGCTGCTGCGCCGCCCGATAGAGTATTCCTGAGCCGAAGGGACGATGCCCTCTTGAACGAGCCGAAGACCTGCGTGATCGTCTATACCGACGGCGGTGCGTCGCCGAACCCCGGATTGGGCGGGTGGGCTGCCGTCCTCGTCTCGCCCGGACACGGCGGGGCGGAACGCGAGCTCTATGGGGCCGAGCCGGACACGACGAACAACCGAATGGAGCTCACGGCCGCGATCCAGGCGCTCAGGGCTCTGAAGTACCCCTGCCGGGTGGAGCTGTACACGGACTCCACGTACCTGCGCAACGCCTTCGAGAAGGGCTGGCTGGAGCGGTGGCGCAAAAACGGCTGGCGCACGTCGGGAAAACAGGCGGTGCTGAACCGGGACCTCTGGGAGGAACTCTGGGAGCTCTCCAGGACCCATTCCATCTATTGGCACTGGGTGAAGGGACACGCCGGCGACGAGCGCAACAACCGCTGCGACGCCCTGGTACAGCGGGCGAAGGAGGAATTTCTCTCGGGGATGTCGCCTGCCGCCCCGGCTTGAGCTCGCGACCGTTTTACTCCATGACCGTATTCCATGATTGATGGAACTCCGTCTCCTTTGCGCTGGGTCCGGGACTGTCTCGACCTTCTGCTCCACACGCTCTGGCCCGTGGCGTGTCCCGTCTGCGGGCGGCTGGGGCAGGTGCTGTGCGGGGAATGTCTGAGCTCCCTTTTGACCCGTCAGATCCCCCGCTGCCTTTCGTGCGGGGGCCCCGCCCCCTGCATCGACCATCCCCGGAGCGCCCCGATCCTCCCGGGTGCCATCTACGAGGGGAAGGTCAGGGAGATCATCCACCGCCTGAAGTACGGACAAACCCGTGCCCTGGGGCCGATCCTGGGCCGCGGACTCGCGGGGCTTCGTCCTCGTCCCTCCCTGGAGGTCCTGATTCCTGTCCCGCTTCATCTAAAAAGCCCGAGGGGCTACAACCAGGCCGAGGCGATTGCTCTGGGGCTGGGCCGCGCATGGGGGATTCCGGTCCGCAGCCTCGCGCGGTGGTCGAGCGACGTCCCCGCCCGCACGCGGCTGAGCCGGGCGGAACGGAGGGAACTGCGTACGGAGGACTTCGTCGTCGCTTCCGACGTACGCGGATTGAGGGTCGGGCTTGTGGACGACGTCTGCACGACGGGGACCACGCTGTCGCGGCTCGCTTCAGCCTGTACCGCGGCGGGGGCGAGGGTGGAGGCCGCCTTCGTCCTGGCGCACGTTCCGGGATGATCCCCCTAAAGCACGGGTGCGGATGCTCCGATATTAAGACTTAGAAATAGAAACGGCGTCGAAGACGAAGCCGTTGGGCTTCGCTTCGACGTAAGCGAACGATACAGCGTCTGCGGCCTCTGATCGTAGAGAGGCGGTTGCCTGCTTTACAGACCGACAACAACTGTGTTGTCGGTCTGTATAAGCGAACGGCACAGCATTTTCGGCCCCAAGGGTCCGAAAAGGGCTGGCCGCCTGCTTAAGGGGAGTGTGTTTTATGATCGGAAAGGTATCCAGTCATTATGGACCGGAGGCTTCGGGCAGGGGCAGGTCGAAGAAGGGACGTTACGCGGACGGTCCTTCCGGGGGAAGCGACCGGGCGGACTTCAGCCCCTTCGCGGTGGAGCTGGCCCGGATCGGGGCCGAGCTGAAGAATGTCCCCGACGTGCGTCAGGATGTCGTCGACCGTCTTCAGGCCCAGGTGGCGGCGGGCGAGTACGTCCCTCAGCTCGAGCAAGTGGCCAGAAACCTGGTCCTGTCCGGGTTTCTGGACCTCCAATAATTACGGTAGACGGACGTGCGTGACCGGGTCGAAGCCCTCATCGATGCGATTCAGGACGAGGCGGATGCCATAGACGACCTCATCGATGTCGTGCAGGAACAGCGCGAGGCCCTCAGGGGCGATGGGGTCGAGGTCCTTCAGGACCTGATGCGGGAGCAGCGGGAGATCTTCTTTGACGTGCAGGCGCAGGAGTCCCTCAGGGAGGAACTGGCGAAGGAGCTGGCTGCCGAGCTGGGCTGCGAACCTCAGGCCGCCTCCCTCAGCGACGCCTTCGAGGAGGACGAACGGGCGCTCTTCAACGGGGTCGTGGACCGCCTCACCCAGTCTTTGTTCGAACTCAAGTCGGAGATGGTCATATTGAGCGGGCTGATCGACCAGAACGAGCGGTACAGCTCGATGCTGCTGTCGGAGTGGCGGCGCCTCGAGGGCGGGACTTCGCGGTTGAGCGGCACGGATTTCAGGGGGTAGACGGGAGATGCTGAACAGCTTTTACGGGCTCGAGATGGGCAAGCGTGCGCTCAACGCATTCAGGCTCGGGCTCCAGACCGTGGGGCACAACGTCTCGAACATGAAGACGGAGGGATACTCGCGCCAGAGGGTGAACCTCTCGACGGTGACGCCCTACACGATGCCCGGAGAGTCCCGGCCCGGCGGCCCCGGTCAGATTGGCATGGGCGTCAAGGTCGACGAGATCGTGCGCATCCGGGACGAGTTTCTGGACTTTCAGTACCGGTCCAGCCTGGCGACCCTGGGCTACTGGGACAAGATCAACAAGCTCTATGAGGCGATCCAGAACTACATCCCCGAACCGGTCAAGCCGGGCATTCGGGTCTCCATGGACAACTTCTTCAACGCCATGCAGAAGCTGCAGGAGAACCCGGAGAGCACCGCCGCACGTCAGACCCTGGTCGAGGCCGCGAGCTCCCTGGGAGGGACCCTGAGCGGGGTGATCAAGGGGTTCGAATCCTACTCCAAGGCCCTCAACGACGAGGTCAGGACCTCGGTCGACGAGGCCAACCGGGTCCTGCGCGAAATAGCATCCCTGAACAAGCAGATTTACCAGCTCAAGGCTCTGGGCCAGAACCCCAACGACCTCCTGGACCAGCGAGACCTGCTCCTGGACAAGATATCCCGTATGATGGACGTGACCTTCCAGGAACCCCTCAAGGTCGGGGATACGAACGGGGAGTTCTTCATGACCCTGAATGGCCGCACCCTCATCCAGGGCGATAGGGTGCGCGAGCTTCGCGCCCACGCCTTCCAGTGGGACGGCAAGGTCTATTACGACGTGCAGGTTGCGGAGAACGAGTTCGACATCGTGGAGAACTGCAAGGTGGCCGATGTGCTGGCGACGGGGCCCGAGGGGGTCCATCAGCTGCACGTCGACCGCCTGGCCAACGGCAGGGAGTGGGAGATCGGCGGAGGGGACCCCTTCTGCCTGAACCCGGACGGGACGGTCAAGGTGTCCTACGTCTCCAACGCCTTCGCCGGCGGGGTCGTCCTGCCGGACGGCGGCGCGGGAAGCCCGAAGAACCTCGTCTTCAAGGGAAAGAGGACGGATGGGAGCGATTACGAGGTCAAGGTAACCCTGACGTGGAACGCGGGAACTGGAAAATGGGATATGACCAACGATAAATCCGCTACCACGGCCTCCTCCGCGTCGGGGGACCTGACCGTCACGGAGCTGGCCGACTACTTGGCGAAGGTGTTCGGCGAGGGGATCCCGCCCGCCGACCTGAACGCCTCGGTCTCGGGCAACTCCCTGATGGTGAAGTCCCTGAGCGGTACGACTCCGGTCTCCTTCGACGATGCGACCCAGGCATTTCTCCAGTTCAGGGAGGAGCATGTCTCCATGCGCCAGCGCCCCATGACGACGACGGAGGCGCTGGGGATCAGCGCGGAGGAACTCGGTGCCAATATGGGCACATACGGGATCCCCGAGTTCCGCACCTCGTTCACGCAGAAGATGATCGACGACTCCAGTCCCGACTGCTTCGCCGACCTCGTGCGCATCTCTG
>NZ_CALIAA010000191.1 GCF_938040765.1 uncultured Fretibacterium sp. | reverse complement strand
CCTGATCTCCTCCCGGACAGGGGGCGGAAAGGCTTCCGCCGCCTCGATCAGGGGGACGATCCTGCCCCCGAAGTACCTCTGCCGCAGGGCCGAGAAGTCCAGTTTCGTGTCGGCCAGGACCCCATCCCAGTCGAGTATGAAGGCCCCCTTGACCGCGGGGTGCCAGAAGGGCGGAGCGATTGTCTCGAGCATCGAAGCCGAACCCCTTTCTTACGTCCGAGGACGGATGGAAGACGGATGTCTGACGGTCTGTGACGGATGTTCCATGTCTCCATGGAAACACGGATTTAATCCATGAAGTCCCCCTGTTGATCCTGGGGGCTGTAGCCGACGGTCAACGGATGATCCTGGAGACGCCGCGCTTCCGAAACCATTCTTCGATGCGGTCCGCGATGTCCCCCTGGACCACGAGCGCGCCCTCCTCCGTATGGGCACCGGTGCCCAGCGCCCTGCGCAGCTCCCGTGCCAGAGCCTCGAGCTGTGCCTCCGTCGGCGCGGGTGTGGGCAGGACGCGCGTCACCCACTTGCCGCCGCGGCCCGCCCGCGTCCTCTGGAGGACGACGCGGGAGAATTTGGGAGGCGGAGCCGTCGGGGTCGGGGCCGCGGCATCGGCGGTATCGGCCGGGTCGGGGCGCTGCGGCGGGTGTCCCATAAGCTCCCCCAGCGACAAGCCGAGCGGGCCGTCCTCCGCCGTGATGACGGCGCGGCGTCTCGAGGCTTCGTCCCTCGTCTTTTTCGTGCTCAACTCCCGGCCTCCTTCGAGCGTTCCCGCTGCCTCCCCCGCAGCGCCGTCTTTGCTTCGGAGGTGCGGGAGGTCGGTGAATCCATCCGGTGGAGCCCCTGAGCGGCCGTCTCCCCGAGCGCCAGCGACGGGTCGGGGGTGAAGTCGGAGGGGCTGCGGACGCCGCGGTCCCAGGCGCTCCGTCCCGCCGCCGCGATCATCACGGCGTTGTCCGTGCACCGGCTGGGCTTGGGGAGCCAGGCGGTCCATTGCCGTGCTTCCCGCGAGCCCGTCATCGCCGCGCGCAGGGCGCTGTTGGCGGCGACCCCACCCGACACGGCGACGCGTCGGATGCCCGTCCGTCGGACGGCCAGGCTCAGCTTGGAGATCAGGGCGTCCGTCACCGCGCGGCGGAAGGAGGCGCAGAGGTCGGGGAGGGGCGGCTCCCGACCCTCCGCCTCGAGCCGCTTCACCTGCCACAGCAGGGCCGTCTTCAGCCCGCTGAAGCTGAACTCGATCTCCTTCGTGTTCCTGAGCGGGACGGGAAGATCGAAGGCGTGGGGATTTCCCTCCCGCGCCAGACGGTCGATCTCCGGCCCGCCGGGGTAGGGGAGCCCCATCACCCGCGCGGCCTTGTCGTAGGCCTCGCCCGCGGCGTCGTCGCGCGTCCCCCCCAGCACCGTATAGCGCCCCAGGGCATCGACCCGTATAATCTCCGTGTGCCCTCCGGATACGATCAGGGACAGAAAGGGCGGACGCAGATCCTCCGTGTCGACCATGGGGGCGAAGAGGTGTCCCTCCAGATGGTTGACCCCGATCACGGGGACATCCCACGCCCGGGAGAGCGCCCGGGCGGCCTGGACGCCCACCATCAGGGACCCCATCAGCCCCGGCCCCCGGGTGACGGCGATCAGGCCCAGGTCCCTGCCCGATACGTTCGCCGTCTCCAGGACGGCGTCGACGAGGGGCAACAGATTCTCCAGATGCTTGCGCGCCGCGAACTCCGGGACCACGCCGCCGAATCGGGAATGGTCCCGTATCTGGCTGGAGAGCAGCTCGGCAACGACGGTGCGCTCCCCACGGATCAGGGCGACGCCCGTGTCGTCGCAGCTCGTCTCGATGCCCAGCGTCAGCGCCTCCGCGTCGAGCGGCCCCGTGTTCATCTCGCGGGGGCCTCGAGCACGGCCCTGTCCGGCCCCATTGTAATCTCAACCCTGCTCCCGGGCTTGAGGGCGGGGACGCAGAGGAACAGGGTACCCTCCGTGCCGGGGGGCAGTTCTCCGGTGACGCGCAGGTCCCGATGCCCCAGCAGGTCCTCCGGGGCCACGCGATACCCCCCGACGGTCAGCCGCGTCGGGTCGAAGTCCCAGTTCTTCACGGCGCGGTAGTTCAGGGCCAGGATGTCGCGGCCCTTCATCCGCCGCTCCGCCTCCTTGTCCGCGGGGTAGTAGCAGCCCAGCCCCTTGACGACCCATTCGTGAACGTCCCGGTCCCGTTCCAGGCGTTTCCTCAGGGTCCGGGGCAGCCAGGTGACGTTCAGCTCGGCACGGGCGTTCAGGACGATGTCGTCCAGGAGCTGTGCGTCGATCCACAGCTGGACGGTCCGGGCCTCCAGCGTTTTTTTCCACTCGCCGGAGGCGCGTCCCCACGCGGGGGCGCAGAGCAGCAGACATGCCAGCAAGAGGACGGCGATTCCTTTGATGGTTTTCTTAAGTCCGTTCATGAAGACCTCCTTGAAATGCGTTGGCTTTCCCCCATGAGAATGAACGACGGATTGCAAGGATTGTATCAAAAAAGAAGGGGAAGAAAAGCTCAGTAAACCTCAATAAAGCTCACGAAAGCTCAGAAAAGCTCACAAAAGCTCACAAAAGCCAAATCAAGCTCACAACTTGAAGTAAAATTGCAAAATGTGGGAAAGTGAATTTTCCATGACGGGATTCTGCGTCTGTTTGGCATCGGGGCGGGGCTCCCTTGAGATGTCCGTCAAGCGTTCTCCTTTCGTCGGCCAACGGCCTCGCGGATCCACAGCCACTCCTCGCAGCGCAGGGCCAGCGTCGTCGCCGCGTAGGCCGCCGTCCCGGCGAGGATGACGCCAAGGCACCACAGCGCGCGGCGGCCGAGGGAGGCGGCCGGGACGTAGGGCAGGAAATATCCGTACGCGGCCGTGACGAGGATCAGCAGGCCAAGCGAGGCTGCGATCCTGGACGTCCAGCATCCCGTGAGGACGCCCAGGGGACGCCCAAGCCTCCTGCGGACGTATCCCAGCCCCACCATGCCGGAGAGCGTAAAGGCGACGCTTGGGGCCAGCGCCAGCCCGGCGTAGCCCATCGGCATGAGGAACAGGGACAAAAGCGCGGTGGAGGCCACGCTGAACAGCGTGGTCGCGAAGGCGGCGCGCGGGAGAGACAGGGCGTAGAGCCCCCGCATGACGACGGTGGAGCAGGCCATGCCCGGCAGCCCCAGCATCCCGAGGCTCAGACATGTCGCGGTAGCCTCCCAGGCGCCCTCGCCGAATGCGCCCCGGACGAAGACCAGGTGCACGAAGGGGCGGGAGATCAGGATGAGCCCCGCCGAGGCCGGGAGCACGATGAAGAGCGTGAAGCGAAGCGCATGCCGCAGCGTCTCGGCGAAGTCCTCCGGCTCTCGGGCCCGGGAGAGCTGGGGCAGCACGGCCTGCGAGACGGCGATGACGAACAGGCCCAGGGGGAGCTGGAGGATGCGGTTGGCGTAGTTCAGCACCGAGATGGTCCCCTCCTGGAGGAAGGAGCCCAGCATCCTGCTGATCACGGGGTTGACCTGGTTCAGGGAGAGGCCGGCGGCGTAGGTGTGTCCGCCGAAATTTTCGAGCAGATCGGCGCAGCTTTGCACCGCTTTGTAGACGTCAAAACCGGTGACGGAGCGCGCAGAACCGGTGGCCATGTCGCCAGATCGGGTTAAAACCACGGCGGGGCGATAGTATTGTTCGGTGACGCGCGAGGCGACAATGCCGATGATGCCCTTGTGCCACTGCTCGTTGTAGATCACAATGCCGCGACGCTCTTCGAGCCCCTTCATGGCACTGACCTGTTCGGTGGCTTGTTC
>NZ_CALIAA010000190.1 GCF_938040765.1 uncultured Fretibacterium sp. | reverse complement strand
CGTCGGCATCGTTGAACGCCGGCGTCACCCGTTAAAGACATCGGCGTTGAGGCCGAAGGAGGCTTTTCGATGCATCGTCCGGCAACGTGATCGAACATCCATAGTGCACGTGCTGCATCGTCGTTCCGTTCGGCCGGACGTCGGGAGGCTCTTTGACGTCGGTGTCCCACCCCCTGTAACTCGGCTCCATCCGGTCCGTTCGGTTCAATCTCGTCTGTTGTCCCCTAGAGGAGGTCGACCGTCATTATGAGCTTCGTCACGCGTCTTGTCCGGGCCACGGCTGCGCTTTTTCCGTACACATTTTCCCCGGTCCGGGCGGCGGAGAACGGCCTGTTCGAGCGCGACGAAAATCCCAACGGAAACACTTTCATCCTCCTCTCATCAGCCGCTTCGTAGAGGCCGAATCCGACGATAAGGGCGGGGCGGTCGTCGTCTTTGGCCGGGTTAAATTTCGAGGCGTTTTTATTGGTTGGGTTTTATTTCTGCCGCTGCATTCCATTTGACAAGACACATACTGTCTTGCGGCTGAACGGATTTGTTAAAAGAGGGTTTGATCTTGGACGTACTGAAGATAGTCAGGGTAAGGAAAGCCCTTGGGTTGAAGAGGGAAATGGTCGGCGTCAGGTTTATGCCGTACCAAAAGGAATATGATTTATCGGAGGCGGAGGAAAGACGACATATCGCATTGTGTGAGGTCGTTTCCGACGCAAGCAGGGGTATTCACGGCAAGACAAGATCCGGCATGTTGAGTTGTAAGGCTGCCGGATACATTATAGGTTTGGAGGAGGCTCCATCCAACATCAGAAGCGGCCTGGAGGACTACCGCAATGAAAAATATGCGAGCTACTCGGTCTCCCATCAGGTTTCAAACAGCAAAGATTACATCGATCACTCGATTTACGGTGTAGAGGCATTTCCTGTAAATCATGATGTAAACGGTGCGGACATCGTTATTTTTATAACGACGGCAAAGAACGTAATGAGGATAATGCAGGGATACGCAAGGTATTACGGCGTTGCCGGGAATTTATTGACCATGGGGGTCCACGGTGTCTGCAGCGACTTGATCTCCAGGTCTTTTGTAAATAACGACATCAACATATCCCTGTTAGTCCCGACTCCAGGGACAGGGGCAACTTCGATGCAAGGGAAATGGGGGTTTCCATTCCGGTCAATATGCTGGAGACGGTGCTGGACGGCATCCTGGAAACGGTCAACCTGACGGAAAACAATGCTCCCAAGCGGGAGATCCTGGCGCGTTTGGAGTATCCGGAGGAGCTCGGTTTCCCCATTCGCATGAACTATGACTACGCTATTCAGGCAGCGGAGTATTCCCGATATTGCGAAGAATGCATGCAGTATGATTCGGAGAACGGCTAGATGTTTGCGGATTACGTAGCTAAAGTCGCTGATTTGTTGGCACTGCAGCGCCGGATAGTTGGGGTAAGGTTTATTCCGTTCGAGTTGGAATATGAAAGGACGGACGCAGCGGAGATCAAGGGCAAAGGCAGATTGTGCGCTTTTGTCAATAAAGCGTGTCATGGGGATAAACTGAAGGTGAGGCGGGAGAATTTCTCCTGTTCCGGCGGGCCTCATCAGTTGGGGCTGAAGCCCGTCCCCGAGTTGGATGGATCCGGAAGGCTGATGAGCAAGTGCGGGCTGTACTCGGACTACAGTATCGGAAGAGAGGTAACAAAAAGCTTCATGAGAATCTCTCAGGAGATTTATGGTCTCGAGATAGGCCCGCTGGCAGAGATGCCGGAGGCAGATGTTGTCGTGATGCTGGGCATGTCGGAGCAGATGATGAAGATTGTAAGGGGCTACTCCTATCATTATGGCCGTCCTCAGAATTTTGTCTCCGTGGGAAATGCCGCGATGTGCAGCGACCTGGTCGCAAAGCCGTTTGTACGGAATGATATCAATGTTTCGCTGATGTGCTGCGGAGCCCGGACCTCTACGGTCAGCGACGAAGGAGAACTGGGTATCGGGATGCCGGTCAATATGTTCGAAGGGGTTTCGGAGGGAATCCTGAAAGTCTTCGGCAACAACAAAATGGAGGTGTAATTTTATGGGAGTCGTTCTCAGGAAGCTGTACGTTTGGGTGGTCATATCGATTGTGTTGATTGCGGGATGCGCCAGGGGGAATGCGGAGCCTGTCGTCCGAGTGGGAACCAATCCCTCCTTCGCTCCGGCCAGCTACAAAAACGATAAAAGAGAGCTGACGGGGTTCGAGCATGATGCTTACGAGGAGATTGGAAAGAGAATGGGCCGGAAGGTCGAATGGGTGGAGATAGGCAGTCTGGACAACCTGTTCGGCAGTTTGGATGCTGGAAAAATAGACACGATTGCATTTCAGATATCCATCAACGAAGCCAGGAAGAAAAATTATATATTCTCCGACGTGTACGGATACAATAAAATTTATCTGATGGTCAGGGAGGACTTCAAGTATGACACTCTGGACGACCTCCAGGGGTACGCGGTTGAGATCGAACCGACTCATTCCTTTTATCCGATACTGATGGAGTACAACAACGCGCTTTCAAAAGACAGGCAGATCAAGGTCATCCCATCGGGAGCCGGCTCCCTGTTCGACGCCATCGAGCAGGGGAAATCCGATGCGGGACCGATAACGGACGTGGCCTTTAAGGCCAGGCTGGAGAAAAAGCCCTACAAGCTGAAGATAGCGGGGCATCCCGTCGTCCTGGAGAAAAACGCATACCCATTTTCCAAAAATGCAGATCCGGAACTGATCCGTGCCGTCAATGACGCTATCGCTTCCATGCTTCGGGATGGAACGCTGAAAAGGATTTCCGAGCAGTACTACAAGGTGGACGTTACCCAGCCCGAATGAAAAGGCTTGCCGTTCAGGGTTTTTGTTGTGAGGATTGAAGCGAGAAAAATTTACCCGTTAAGGCTGTCCGTTTTTTAACGAGCTCTTCCAGAGGGCAAGGAGTGCCGTACCGAGCGACGTCTGCGGTTGTTCCTCGCCCTCCATTTTTGAGGTATCGTTATTTTTCGACAGGTAAGAACGCATGGGCAATTTTTTTGAGAATATGAGTTTTTTTGAGGATATGAGACGGAGCTTCCCGCATTGAGAGACTGGCATGGTCAGGTTTGATTTTAATTTTTTCGTCAACTGCATATTTGAAATCATCTTTAAGGTTCCCTACACGCTTTATCTGGGGTGCGTGTCCTTTGCATTGTCGATTTTCATAGCGATTATGCTGGTTGCCCTGAGAGGATCAAAGATCGCCCCGGTCAGGGGGCTGGCAGGATTGTACATATCGTTTTTCAGGTCGACCCCTTATATCACTCAACTGTTTATATTTTATTACGGATTGCCCCAAATTTTTTTCTCGCTGCGGTCGATATCCGCGGAAACGG
>NZ_CALIAA010000189.1 GCF_938040765.1 uncultured Fretibacterium sp. | reverse complement strand
CACCTCCTCGATGACGATTATACCAACGTCCGGCGTGCCGATCTGCGGCGCAGGGAAGCAGGGGGCCGCCCTCCAACCGTCGTCAAAATGACGACACTTGAGCCTCCTTGGCCTGTCCCTAATGAACCGTGAGGGACCAAGGGTATCAAACGGATTGAGCCCCTGAGGGGACACCCTAAGAAACTCTGAGGGTGACAAGGGTACCCGCGAAATGAGTACCCTAAGAATTTCTGAGGGTATTCGAGGCCCGTCCTGCCGGGGGCCGGTACAAAAAGATCCTGTAGCAGGGGCCAAGGAGGGGGTCGATCCGTTCCCCCCCTCAGGGAATACCGTCGGAATTTCCGACGGTGCTCCGCCTTGGGACCGGAGAGCAGGGCTTGGCTCACGGGCTCAGTACGGGAACATCTGACGGTTGAGCTCCAGCTCCTCGGGCGTCATGGGCTTCCCCCAGTCGTTAAGCGGGTGCAGGTTGACGATCCGCTCGATCTCCTCCGGGGGAAATTCCGTCGTGGGTTCGTTCCAATACGGCGAATGCGAAAGGATAGACGCCAAGGCGTTGTTGGCATATCGTTCCTCTTCCCCGTCCTCCTTGATGTATATAAAGCCGATCTGGAGTCGGAGAGGCGTGTCATCGTCGTCCTCGTCGTCGTAGCTCGGGAAAATCCTGGCATTCTCTGTGATATCGAAGGCGAACAAGAAACGCTCATACCCTGTATCTAGGCTCTCACTGATCAACCGTGCCGCCATACTGTCATCACTCCTCCCTGTACCAGACTGGGTTGTGCCTTTTCTAGGGTTTTCCGGAAGCCCTGAAAAACCTCCCGGGCGCCGTAACAAATTCTTACGGTGCTCACGGTATGGGGGGTGAAACGGATTCGTACCCCGCCAAGGGATGTAAGGAATCGTTACCCCCCTCACCCTCGAAGCGCCAGCTCGGCCAAGTGTCCGGGGAACTCCCGTCGGTATCGCTGTATCGTCTCCGGGGCCAGCCCGTGACGCGACGCCACACGCTCGAGCTGGGGCTCGTCCAGACGGGAAAAGCTGCGCCCCGTGACCCACGTCACGTGATCCTCGACGATGGCCCAGGTCTTCGGGTAGGCCTCTGCAAAGCGCTGTGTGGCGGCTGCCAGCCCAGACCACCCCCCGATCTTCCCCAGGACACCCTCGAACACCTCCGCCCGGATGACCCGGTCCTCCTCCTCGGAGCTCCCCCAGAACCCGACCGCCCCCCGTGGAATGTCGATCTCTCCCCGAGACGGACACGCCAGAATCTCGGAATGCTCGTCGGTCGTCGGCTCGTACTCCCCGGCCAGAACCCGGAGCCCCATCGGATGACACCTCAGGATGATGTCGATAAGCGTCTCCAGCCTACGACCGTCCCCAGACAACGGAACGACCTGCCGCTTCCTCCGCCCCATTTCAAGCCCCTCCTGTTCTCCAAAGCCACAGCCTTTTATCCCCACGCCATCATACCCTGACCATTATAGCCTTGCCCCGTTCTCGATCTCCTGCCTCCGGCCAGGGAGGCATAGGGTATCGATAGGGTATATGTGGGGCGGCGGTAGGGTGTCGATAGGGTTTGGATAGGGTATCGATACCCTATCCGGGGATGACGTGCGCCGTACGTACCCCGTACGTACCCCATACGTACGCCGTACGAAACGAGTACGCCCGAGGTACGAACGACGGACGAACGCGGGGAGACGGCTCCCCTCTGTCCCCGTATTTCGTCGATTTGCTCCTGAGAGACGTACAGGAAGGCCCCAGAGCATCATCAGGGCTTCGGGAGGTATCAGATTACCTCCGGGGCTCCTGATGGGGCTCTCCGTGGCTCTGTAGGGGGCTGTGGGGGGATATCGGAGAAATACCCGAGGTATGTCCGCCGGATGTCCTCCGTCTGTGGCTGCATCCCCCTTACCGTGACCACAGGGGGGGGCCGAAAAGCCCGGAGCCCCTCGACCGTTCGGCGGGCGCGGGGTATCTATGGCCACGCCGGAATAAAATCCGATTCGCTATAGCCCCAGATACCGGGCCGCCGTCCGGACGAGCTCCTTCTTGCGCTGGAAGAACGTCGTCCGTCCCAGGCTCAGCTCGTCTGCCGTCCTGTCCCAGGTGTTGCCGCCCAGGTAGCGCAGCTTCAGAATCGCCAGGAGGTCCCGCTTGACCGAGCCCTCCAGAACGAAAGGACTCCCCAGGTCCTCCATGAGGCGCTCTATCGGGCGCGTCCAACGCTCCAGGTACAAGATATCCGCCTCCACCTTCTCGATGCGCTCCAGGCGAGCGGAGACGGGATCGGCGATCCCCTCCGAGGGCGGCGCGTCGTACCGCTGCGCTCCGACCGAGGACATGGCATCGAGGCGCTTCAACTCGGAGCGCAGCGCCTCCAGCCGGGCGATGTTCTCCCTGTAGCCGTATAGATACCCCTCGGCACGCCGAAAGGCCGGATTGTCCTTGAGCATCGAATCCCCTCCAATGAAGGCGCTTCACCTTGATAAAGTTCGTGGCTGAAATTTCAGCCGCAAAAAGTCCAGCCCTCAAAATTGAGGAGACGGTACCACCTGACCTCAGAGTTTCTGAAGTCAGGTCCTTGACTTGGGCTCACCGTAGCCACAGGGGGGATGATGTAAACGAACCTTACCCCATCCCCCAGGCCAACCCGGCTCAAAGCGAACCATGTTCCCCTTGGCCAAGGGGGTAGAAAAAAACGACGCCCTTTTCGTTCAGAAGGGTCGTAAACGGATTACGCCCCCTGGCCAAGGAGGCCGCCAACGTAATTTTTCGTTATCTCGCGGGCCTGGAGAAAGTCAACATTAGTCAGCTCGCCACGCTTGCGAATTCAAGTTTTCCCTGGCTGCCGGACTTGCTACATGTGCTCCTTGGCCCACTCCAGAGTCTCGACAAGACTGTGGTTCTCTTGGGCCGCGCGCTCCATGACCTCCGCCACATCAAGCTCCAGGACCTTAGCCAGACCGTAGAGGGTACCGGCCTTGCAGAGAGAGGGGCAGGTCTTCCCGCACTCGATGAGCCGCAGCGCCTCGCCCCCGATAATGGCACGCCCGGCACACCGTTACCGCCCCAGCCCGAGCTCCCGCCTCCGGGCCTTGATCCAGCGCCCGAAGTCTCCGGGCTTCAGCTTGGTCATCCTTCGTCCACCTCCTTATCCTCCGGCCAACCCGGCCCCTCATGCCTGCTTGGCCAGAGATATGAGCCGCGACGCCTCACGTTTCGTCAGCAGCTCCGGGTGAGGGTGAAGTCTGCGGCGTTGGATGAAGAACCGCTGACGGGTCGTCAGGGGTTCTGCAAAAGCCCGCTCGATCAGCTCAGACGCCTCGCCCCTCGACACGTCGCCCGCATAGGGGATACCCAGCCGCTTCATGAGGGCAAGCTGCTTCCCGGAGGCCGGATACTTCCGCCATCCCGCATCCTTCGACAGTATGGCCGCATCCGTGCGCCGCCTCACGTAATCCTCGCCGACGCCCAGAGCATAGTCCAGGGGCAGAACGTCCCCGGAGAGCTCCGTCGCAGTGCCTCCGGGCTCGGAGCGAAAAACGCGATAGCCTCCAGGGACCGCCTTGCAGAACACGGCCCCATCCAGAACGTTCAGGCGGTAACTGGGGCCTATCGGCGTCCAGACGAAGCGCGAGCGTCCCAGAAGGTCCAGGGCCACAGCCTGGGCCTGAACAGGAGCGGGGCTCCCAACTCGACGCGCTTCCCCTGCCTCCTCCTCGGCCACGATCTCCAGGAGACGCTTGCCCTTCCTGGGCTTGAGCTCCGAATCTCCGGCCAAGGTGCCGAACCCGCACAGCTTGTGTTTTCGGGCCGTGTCCACAAAGTCGATCAGGAGGCAATCCGCCTTACCGGGGGCCGTTCTCAGTCCTCGCCCCACGCACTGGATAAACAATCCCCGAGACTTCGTGGGTCTGGCCATCATGACGACGCTCGCCTCCGGACAGTCCCAGCCCTCCGTCAAAACGTTGCAGTTCAAGAGCACCCGGATATCCCCGGCCTCGTATTCCGACAGGGCACGGCGTCTCTCCTCCGCATCCATCGCGCCATAGACGGCCCTACAGGGGACGCCCCGCTCCCGGAAAGCCTCGGCCAGGTTCAGGGCGTGTCCGACCCCGACGCCGAAGACCACGCCCCGGCGTCCCTGACCATACCGGAGATAACTGTCCGCCACGAGGGCATTCCGCTCCGGGGTGTCGATGACGGCGGATAGCTCGTCGGGGGCAAAGTCCCCGGTTCGGGTACGGACGCCGGAGATGTCGGCTCCCGTCTTGATCTCCAGGCCCCGCACGTCGCAGAGATACCCGGCCTTCATCATGGCCAGGATGGAGCGCTCGAAGACGATCTCCTCGAACACGCTCCCCAGCCCCACGTTGTCGCCCCGGTACGCCGTGGCCGTGACGCCCAGGAGCAGTTTTTCTCGGTCGCCCTCCATGAAACCCTGCGCCTCGAAAATCTTCGCGTAGGAGGTCGCGGCGGCATGGTGTGCCTCGTCGCAGATCAAGAGTCGGAAGCCGCGCTCCCGGAGAGCGTCCGTGTTCCTCATGGCCGTCTGCACGGAGGCGATGCAGATATCCGTCCAGAGCCCGGAGCGCTCCTCGGCCTTGAGGATGCCGACGTCGGCCTCCGGGTAGACGAGGCGGATCTTCTGCCGTGTCTGTAGGAGCAGCTCCTCCCGATGCGCCAGGACAAGGGTGCGGGTCTTCAGGGCCCCGGCGACCATGCCGAAGATCAAAGTTTTTCCACACCCGGTCGGGAGGCTGACGAGCTGGCGAGTGACGCCATCACGCCAGCGTCCGAGAACAGCATCCAGGGCCTCCGTTTGGTAAGGGCGGGGGGTAATCATGACCCCGCCTCTGGCGCGAATCCGGCAGCGCCCCCCGATGTCAAGGAGCCCCATTGAATTTTGTCGGCAAACGAAAACATCGGTTTGCGCGTGGCCGCGCGCTCCACGGGTTCCGCCTTGTTTCCGAACTCCAAGGACGGAAAGAACGGGAAAATCTCGAAGGATTTCCCGGACGGCCCGCCGCGATTCTTCCGCAGCGTCGCGATCAGGCGCGGCCTGCTGCCCGGTGTCTCCGGAGCGTCGCTCAGCAGCTCAAGCTCGTAATCGACGAACTGCTCCAGGGCGCTGCCCCCGATGGCGTGTCCGCCCGTGCCACCCTTGGCCTGGTCCTGGCGGCTTGACCGGCTCATTTGGGACAGCAACAAGAAGGTCAGGCCCCAGCGATCCCGCAGCTCCCGGAATTTCTTCGAGACGCTCCGGGCCGCCGTCAACTCATCCCTGAATCCATCGATAGCGGTAACGTAGTCCAAGGCCACCACGTCCGCATCGGAGGCCAGGATGACATTTTCGATCTGCGTCAGGTTCATCGGCCCGCCCATGATTGAGAGCCCGTCATCCTGCCTCGCTCGGGCCTCCTTGGCCATGCGGTACTCCGGAGTGTTGAGTCGGATATGTTCGACCACCTGGGCTTGTCCGCAGTTCAGGAGACGACGATACAGCCGCTCTTCGATCTTTTGGGGGTGCATGTCCAGGCTCAGGAACAAAGCCCGTCCTCCGCGCTCAACGTAGTCGATCAGCGCATGGAGCAGGAGGGACGTTTTTAGACCTCCCTCGCCCCCGACGATATGGAGCACCTCGCCCAGTCCGATACCCGCCCCGTCGTTGATGAGGGCATCCAGCTCCTCGATATTCAGCCGCAGCGTCTCCAGCGATCCGCGACGCCGGACGGCCTCCTCCAGGAGCTCTCTGTGGTGCGCAGGGTTTGCGGCCTTCTCGAACCGCGCATCAACGTCGGGATACTTCTCCTGCAGCAACGCCCGATCTACGGCACGCTCCACCCTCGCCGGGTCGATCAGCCCCCTGGCCGCGTAAAGGTACAGACGCCGAATGTCCTGGAGGGGCATCCCTTCCTCGCGATAGGCCCCGAACTGATTGGACAGCACCATGAGACGGCCCGCCTCATCGATGGAACCCTCAAGCAGGTCCCGAAGGTTCAAGCCGTTGGGGTTCACAAGCCGCTCATGGCGAAGCCGGGTCTCCTCGAAACGCCGATCACTCTCCTCCCCCAAGTAGCGGGACACGTCCCCCCAGTCTTTGGGCGGCGGCGTCTCCGTGGGGCCGCAGGCTGCATCGAACTCGGAGTCAATCTGCCGCTCAGACATCGCCGAACTCCCGCTTGAGCCAGTTTGCGGGCTTTGGGATAAACTTCTGGTCTCCGCACTGTTTCAGCTCCTCAGCCCTGTCAAGGAACGGCCCCATACGTTCATCGATCTCACGGATACGGGCAAAATAGGACTCGGGGTCTTTCCCCGGCGGGAAGAGCTTCCGGAACATCGCTCTAGCGTCGGCCTTCCCCTCCTTGCGCGGGTAACCATCCCAAAACTGGGAAAAGTACGCATCCACTTCCGTCCAATGCTCGGCCTCCGTCGTGGCCTTAGCCCCCTCTGCCGTTTCACCCTCTCCGTTATCCGCATTTCTACTGTCAGTAATTTTGCTGACCCCACCCGCCCCCTCGTCTTTGGGGGGGATGCCTTCGGGGGTAGGGGCCTCTGTCTGGGGAGAAGGGGTATCCCACGGGGTAGGAGGCTCTGCTGGGGGAGAGGTCTGTGTAGGGGCCTCTGAGGGGGAAGGTGGTTCAGGAGGTTTACCACCTGGGAAGGGCGGGTATTCTTTTTCTTTTTTATGGTTCTTATGGTTATGGTTAGAGTAAACGTCGTTTACCACCCCCAGTAAACGTGCTTTACCACGTGGTAAAGGAGATTTACCACCCTGGTCAATGTCGTTTACCACGTGGTCAACCTCGTTTACCACCCCACCCCTGCGTAAACGAAGAGCGTAGAGATTGTGGGCAAACTCCTTTGTGCCATCTTGTCGCCTTTTTGTTTTTTGGATGTGGCCGGCCTGCTCCAGGCGATTCAGCGATGCTATAACCGTCGGCCTGGATACCCTTGCCTCGGTGGCGATAGTCCGCAATCCCGGCCAGCTATTCCCCTGTTTGTCACTATGGCTGTCGATGCTGGCGTACACTGCAAAATCCAGGGCCAGAAGGCGGCTGTCCCGAAGCATCTCCAGCGGGATCATCGCAAATTGTCTACCCATCAACGCCGCCCCCTCTCCGGCCCCTTGCAGGGTACAGGGATGACCCGGCTCGCCCGCCTCGGCTCCTCCCCCAGGGAGTACCGGGCGACGCGCGCTCCCCCTTCTCCGACGGAGATCATCTCGGTCAGGACGTTCCAGCCGGAGCGCCTGAGCTCGTCGATCCGGGAGGCCAGGCGCATGATGCCGAATTGCCCCCGCGCCTCGTCCTGGGTGATGCTCCGGCCCGCCTTGAGGTGCTCCAGCACGGCCAGCTTCTGGGAGTTCCACGCCTCGCGGTCCCGTGCCGTCACCATGCCGACCGCCCCCTCTCCATGCGGCAACAGCCGAGGCCAAGCCACGGACGCAAAGGTTCCTGATTGTTTTTACGATTTGATGGGGGTGTTACAAGGGGACAGAAGGGGTGAGGCCCAGGTGGGTCTCCTTGGTCGGATTCTCCTGAGGAGTCTCCTCCGCCCGGACTGGACGCGGCCACGGAGAAGGACGCCCTGCGCGCTGAGCGGGGGGCTCGGGAGCGGGACGTGGGACGCACACGCAGAAAGTATCTCGCGATAGCCGCCATCCTCGGTTTGCGACGCGCAGCCGGTGTGCGGTGCACCTTCGCAAGATACCTCAGTTGCTTTACGAGACGCGACAGATACCGATGCAGCTCGTAGACATGGCAGACTTTGAGCTCCTGGCCCCGTTTGTCGACGAGGTTTCCGAACTTATCCGGCTCCATGAAAGGCTTTTCCAGGGAATCTCGAAACTCGCGCGCCACTTGAAGCATCTCGGGGTGCCCCGCAGCGTGGCTTGCACTCCCCAACTCCAGCCACAGCATGGCGGTTTCGCCCCCCAGCTCACAGTCCAAAGCGGCAAGAACCTGCTCTCTGAGAAGCCTGTCCCGATATTCGTTGAGTTCGGGAGACCCCTCGTCAACCCGAATGATTCCGTTCAGCCTGTCAAGGTCAAACTCCCGATTCTCAAAATCATAGGCGCGTGTCAGCACACTCCGATAGCGCTTGTCGAACGCCCTGCGTATCCCGCCGCCGCCCCTCCTTCGTGGTGCTCGTGGTACAATATTCCCGACAGCCAACATCTTTCATCTCCTTTCGCCGTCCATGCCCAGGACGGCTTTTTTCTTGGTCTCATACCGCCAGCCCCTTGTCGTCGAACGCCTCCCGCATGGGGATACCGAGAAACGAACTCAGCCCCTCCCTCACACGCTCGCTCGCCGGGGCCTTGCGCCGCTCCACTAAGGAGAGGATCGACGGGTGTATCCGCACCTCATAACTCAG
>NZ_CALIAA010000188.1 GCF_938040765.1 uncultured Fretibacterium sp. | reverse complement strand
GCCGGCTCTCTGCTTATTGCCTACAAACGATTTAGAATTGGAATTATATTCCCCACGGTCCGCCCTCGGTCGCCGAAAGCATCCAGACCCTTCGGTGCAGCTCCCGCATCGAGTCGGGGCTGCCCAGCAGGGCCACCTTCTCCCCCTTGGACAGGGGGGCTCCCGAGAGGGCCCGCTCGACCAGAGCGGGGTCCAGGGGGGCCCTCAGCCGCCGGTTCATGGCCCTGTGAAGGGCGTTCAGGCCGGGATCCAGCACCGCCCGGCGAAAACCCTCCTCCTCCGGGACGTTCAGGGGATCGTAGTGCCGGCGTCCCTTCAGCGTCTCCGCCTTGTCCGCAAGTTCCCGGGGCACGCAAAGCTCCTCGGGGATGGCGAACAGCCCGACGCGCCCGGCGGCGCGGCCCAGCGACGCGCGGCTGGTGAACACGGACAGCGGCACGGAGAGGATGAGCGGGAGGATCACCGGCAGCAGCCAGAGGAAGAAGGATGGGGTCGCCCTGTAGAGCAGCCAGCCCCAGAGCAGCCCGATGGCGGCCGCCCACCAGTGCGCCCGGATTGCCTCGCCCCACGAGGTGCCGCGGTCGTCCCGCGACTGTCCCCCCCAGCCCGTTCCCCAGCCCAGCAGGGTCATGAGGACGAACCGGCTGTGGCAGATCATGCGGATCGGCGCCAGCAGCATGGAGAGGACCGTCTCGCCCGCCACTCCGAGCAGCACCCGCCCCACCCCGCCGTAGCTCCGCGCGTTCCGGGCCGTCAGCAGGGTGTGGAGCAGGCAGAGGATCTTCGGCAGGAAGAGCAGCAGGGCCGTGCAGCTCAGGAGGCTCAGCGCCCACTCCGGGTACCAGACGTGCCATTTGGGGAACAGCATGTTGTGCTGCGGAAAGTACACGGGCTCCACCAGGACGTCCAGCAGCGCCTGCACGGAGCTGGCCGTCAGGAAGATCAGCCACAGCAGCGCGGAGCCGTAGGAGAGGATGCCGTTGAGGAAGAGGGCTCGGTGCGTGGGGAAGAAACCGTAGGTGAAGATCAGGCGCAGGTGCTGGAGGTTCCCCTGGCACCAGCGCCGGTCGCGTTTCATCTCGTCGATCAGCGTGGGCGGCGTCTCCTCGTAACTGCCGCCGACCCCATAGGCCAGCCACACCTCGTAGCCTGCGCGGCGGATCAGGGCGGACTCGACGAAGTCGTGGCTCAGGATATCCCCGCTGAGGGGCCCCCGGCCCGGGAGCCGTGGCAGCTCGCACCAGCGCATGAAGGGCTCGACGCGGATGATGGCGTTGTGCCCCCAGTACTGAGCGTCGCCCAGCTGCCAGAAGTTCTGGCCGGCCGCGAAGACCGGCCCGTACAGGCTGTTGGCGAACTGCTGCACCCGCGCGATCAGGGTCTCGCGGTTCACCCCCTTGGGGGGCGTCTGGAGAATCCCGATCCGGGGGTTCCGCTCCATGGCGTCGACCATGCGCACCCAGGTCTCCCCGGCCATGACGCTGTCCGCGTCCAGGACGATCATATAGCGGTAGTTGCGGCCCCAGCGGCGGCAGAAGTTTGCGATGTTGCCGCTCTTCCGCTTCGGGTTGGAGGGCCTGCGGCGGTAGAAGAGGTGTCCCTCCATCCCCGGCAGGCCCCGGAGCTCGTTCCACATCGCCTCCTCGCGCACCCAGACGTCGGGGTCCGTGGTGTCGCTGAGGACGAAAAGGTCGAAACGCCCCTCCAGTCCCGTGACGGACAGGGAGCGCCACATCGCGGCGATCCCCGCGCCGACGCTTTGCGGGTCCTCGTTGTAGACGGGGATGAGCACCGCCGTCCTGACCCCCTGCGGAAGGTCCGGGAGCGGCGAGTCGGGGTCGATGATCCGGTATCCGGAGTACCGGAAGAGCAGCACGAAGAACCCGAAGAGCGCCGTCCAGAACCCCGTCGAGATCCAGGCGAAGAGCACCCCGAACAGGATGCAGAGAGTCAGCTCCACCAAGGTCCCGCCCCCGTGGGGAAGCAGGGCGGACATGTAGGAGGCGGCCAGGATGGAGGGGACGAAGATCAGAAAGAGAAAGAGCCAACGCCGCCAGAGAGCGGAGAACCGCCAGGCGGGACGGGCGTTTGGGGTATGCGTCATCGCGTCCGCTCCTCCCTGGGCCGTCGGAGCCTTCCGACGAGGCCCCTCAGGGAAAATTCGCCGCGCGTCATGGAGATCTTCGCCGGCGGCATCGATCCTCGGTTGTAGGGGGGCACGGGGCAGGGGAGGGCGTCCGCGTCGGGCACGAAGCCCCGCTCGGCGCACAGCGCCCTCAGGATCTCCATGGCGGTCTCCATGCCGCAATCCTCGGCGGGGAGCGCCTCCCTCATCCCCGATGGACAGAGCTCGTCCAGGGCCTTCAACACCAGCTCCAGCCCCTCGCGCGGCGGGACCCTCAGGACCCGGACATAGAGAAGCAGACGGTCCAGCAGCAGTTCCCCGGGGCGGGGCTCCTGCAGCGCCGGTCGGTTTTCGTTCATGAGCGCCCTACCTCCCGAACACGTAGGTCCAGGTCTCGGTGAGGGGGTTCGGCAGATTTTCCCCCTTCTTCAGTACCGCGGAGAGGCGCACGGCCGGCGGAACGGCCGGAAACACGGAGAATCCGCCGCCCGCGTCCACCTCGACCTGGAAGGAAAGCCTCCATCCCCCCGTGTGGGGATTCTTCTCGAGGTGCTTTTGGACCAGCTTGGCCCCATCGACCTCCACGACGCTCGTGATCCCCGAGTCCTCGGGCAGGGCGTCGAGCTCCCCGCCCTCGAAATCCACGAGGAAGCGCGCCCAGTTCTTCCGGTCGCCCCTAGCCTGGCGCGTCCCTACCACGCGCCCCAGGGAGTGCAGGTGCTTCTCCTGCCCTCCCCAGCGGAGCGTGCAGGCCCCCCTGATCGGCGAATCGGGCTTCTCCCGGTTCGGAACCCAGAAGGCTACGATGTTGTCGTTGTACTCGGAGTCGGTGGGGATCTCGATCAGCTCGATCCGGCCGCTGCCCCAGTCGCCGTCGGGCTCGACCCAGAGGGACGGACGCCGCTCGTAGTCGGCCTCGAGGTCCTGGTAGTGGTCGAAGTTCCGGTTCCGCTGCAGCAGGCCGAAGCCGAGGAGCCGTTCCATGGATATCCGGGTGGTGTTCAGCCTCTCCCCGTTTCGCAGGGCGCGCCACTGCCAGACATCGTCGTCCCTGTGGACCAGCAGGCCGTCGGAGTCGTGGACCTCGGGCCGGTAGTCCCCGAGCCGGCCGTTCTCGGGTGCGCCGTAGAAGTACATGCTGGTGAGGGGCGCTATCCCCGCCTTCTCGACGCCGCTTCTGAAGAAGACCTGGAACTCCTCCCGCATCGCCGTCTCCGGCCCCGGGGTGATGACGAAGCGGTACGCCCCCGTACAGCTGGGGCTGTCCAGCAGGGCGTAGACCGTGATGGAGACGTCGCCGCTCGCGGGCTTCCCGATCCAGAACTCCCGGAACCAGGGGAACTCCTCGCCCGAGGGGAGCGCCGTGTTCAGGGCCAGGCCGCGCGCGGAGAGCCCGTACTTCGTGTCCTTGCCGACGGCCCTGAAGTAGCTGGCTCCCAGGAAGACGACCACCTCGTCCTTGTAGCCGGGATCGTTGATGGCGCAGTGGACCCGGAACCCCGCGAACCCCACGTTGGAGGTGGCGACCTGGCTCCTCAGCTCGTCGCCGGGGTACTGGAAGAGGTCCGTGGAGAAGGGGACCGGGACGACGTGTCCATCCTCCTCGATGATGTTGATCTCCACGTTGCGGTCGTAGTAGAAGCCCGAGTGAAAGAACTGGAGCTCGAAGGGCAGCTTTTCGAAGCGCCACAGCGAGCGCTCCGGCTTGAACCGGACGGTGCGCCACTGGTCGTAGTTCAGGCTGCGCAGGGAAGCGGGCAGCGCGGCCGGCGGAACGTACTCCGATTCTGCCGCGGCCATGGCCTTCTTGAGCACGTCACCGAACCCGAAGGGCCGGGCTGCGGGCGCTGCCGCGTCCCCGGAGACGGAGTCCGCCGATGCGGCGGAAGGCACATCGACCGAGGCCGGTATCCGGGGCGCCGGGTCCCCGGAGGCGGGGGAGACGTCGGAGGATGCCTTCGGCGAGGCCGCCTCCAGCGGTATCGTTAAGGACATCGCCCCCATCAGGGCAAGAAGCCCCACAAAAAAAATTCGGCGACAGGCCGCAGATCTCAAATTCAAAACGGGTCTGAACAATGCACCCATCTCCTTCCTCACGTTCAATTTCCTCAAGGATCTTCCCGATTGTCGGCCGTATCGCCCCAGGGCTCCCTCTCGTTAAATATGGAAGCGCAGCGCCGCCGGAGGTCGAAATGACTTTCGCCCCCCGGCTTCGGCCTACCCTATTCAATCACAAAGCGATGGAGCGTCAAGTGCACGTCCCGCAAATCGAAGGGGCCGCATCCGTCTTTTCAATGCCTTTATCCCGATTGCGCTATAATTACCTTGACGGAGTGTTTCATTGTTTATTATCGAGGGGATTCGTGGGGGGCGTCCGACCGGGCGCGGAAAAATTCCGCGGCGGCGAGGGTGCTCGCTCAAAAAGTCAGTTTTGGAAGGGGGCGGGAAGGCGAAGCGGATTTTTTGTATCGGCGCTATCGGCGCGGGGTCGAGGGGGATCTGCCGTCCCAGGGGGGACGCATCCCGAAGCGGGAATCGAGATCGGTTTTGATTTAAGGAGAGGATTGAGATGCTGCTTGGATTGTTGGTGGGGGCGATCGTCTTTTTCGCCCTGTGTTACAAGATCTACGGGGGTTTCATGTCCCGCGTCTACGAGCTGAACGACAGCAACAAGACGCCGGCCGAGACCATGTACGACGGGGTGGACTATTGTCCGGCGCACCCCGCGGTGCTGCTGGGGCACCATTTCTCCTCGATCGCGGGGGCGGGGCCCATCGTCGGCCCCATCACGGCGGCCGGCATGTTTGGATGGCTGCCGGCCTATCTTTGGTGCGTGATCGGCTCCGCGTTCCTGGGCGGACCTCATGACATGGGCGGGCTCGTCTCCTCCATGAGGCACGAGGGCAAGTCCATCGGCGAGGTCGTCGAGCGCTGGATCGGCCGGGCGGGGAAGATCCTCTTCCTCTGCTTCACCATTTTGACGTTGATTCTGGTTGTGGCCGTGTTCCTCCAGCTCTCGGCCAACTCCTTCGCCTCGGACCCGGCGGTGGCCTTTGCGGCGACGCTCTACATCTTCATGGCCCTGATCTTCGGCCTCCTCATCTACCGCATGAACTGCCCTCTGTGGCTGATGACCATCATCATGGTGCCCATCATCATCTACGCCTGCTGGTTCGGCAACGGGAACAAGTGGATCTCCAGCTACTTCTCCCTCTCCGGCAACCCCGTCCTGGAGTTCCATCAGCCGGGCATCAACATGCCTCTGGCCGATGCCAAGGCCTTCGACGCGGCCAAGGCCAAGGATGCCGCGGCTTTGGCGGAATATGCGGACTTCGACGCCTACAAGGCCGCTCGTGAGGCCAAGTTCCAGGAGATCAAGGCGTCGGACGAGGTCGTGCAGAAGAGCGGCGCCGCGAGCTACGAGGAGTTCGCCGGGGCCCAGAAGGCCCTGAAGACCAAGAATATGGAGAACTGGCGCTGGGTGCTGGTGGTCTACATCTTCCTGGCCTCCGTCATGCCCGTGTGGCTGCTGCTCCAGCCGCGCGACTACCTGGCCTCCTACTTCCTCTACTTCGCCGTCGTCATCGGAACCGTCGGCATGGTCATGGGCAGCAGCAAGTTCTCCGTGGAACTGCCCGCCTACAAGGGCTTCGTCTCCGGGAACAACTACCTGTGGCCGATGCTCTTCATCATCGTGGCCTGCGGCGCCCTCTCGGGATTCCACTCGCTGGTGGGCAGCGGGACGACCTCCAAGCAGATTCGCAGGGAGTCGGACTCCGTCCTGGTGGGCTACGGCTCGATGCTGATCGAGGGCGTCGTGGCCGTCATCGCACTGGGTACCGTGATGATCTCCGGGGCGATCCTAGGCGACCCGACCAACACCTATGCGGTGGGCTTCGGACGCTTCTCCGAGCTCATCGGCATCGACCCCAAGATCGGAAAGTCCCTGGGGCTCCTGGCGCTCAACAGCTTCCTGCTGACCTCGCTGGACACGGCCACGCGCCTGACCCGCTATCAGATCCAGGAGCTGACCAACATGAAGGTCGACCGCTATACGGCGACGGTCATCGCCGTTGCCGGGGCGATGGGCCTTCTCCTCACCAAGACGCACACGACCACGGGGACGCTCATCCCCGTCTGGGCGGCGATCTGGCCGGTGTTCGGAGCCGCCAACCAGCTTGTGGGGGCGCTCGTCCTGCTGGCCCTGGCCGTCTGGGTGGCCCGCGCCCTGAAGAAGCCCAACCAGTGGCTGATGATTCCCATGTGGTTCATGCTGATCACGACCGTGGCCGCCCTGGCCCTGATGATCCGGGACAACATCATCAACGCGCCGATGCCCAACTGGACCCTGGGTGGCATGGCCATCGCGCTTCTCGTGCTGGCCCTGCTGATGGTGCTCCAGGCGTTCTCGGCCCTGAACCGGAAGGACGGCGCACCGCTCAGCCATTCCGGGGACTAGCGCAGCGAAAGGGCACGGGATCGGCGGGGGCGGGCGGCCCCCAACCCGAACGGCCCGGGGAAGCGAGGGTGCGGCGGATACATTGCCGCTCCCTCGCTTTTTTTATCCCCAATATACCAACTTTTTTCATCGACGGATTTGTTGACGAATGTGGGGTCCAGGCGTAAAATCCTAAGCGGAAAAGGCATGTTTTTTGTTTGCCTTGCCTAAATTACAGTTCAGGGGAAGGGTAACGATGAGTATGCAGAAGAAGTCGGCACGGCTCTATTGGGGACTGCTGGTCACGGCGATCTTTCTTTTCGTCGTCTTTTCCGCATCCGAGGGCCTTGCGGCGAAGAAGAAGAAATACGATTCGTGGAAGGGCGTGGCGGCGGATATGGCCCTCGAGTTCGACTCCGCCCGGGAGGATATCGAGGCCGACCGCTACCGCGATGCCTACAAGCACGTCAACGACGCCTACTTCGGCTACTACGAGGTTCAGGGGTTCGAGAAGAACGTCATGGTGGCCATCTCGTCGGCGCGCGTCAGTCACATCGAAGCGCTCTTCGCCAGCATCAAGCACGCCCTGCTGGGGAATCAGGAGATCGCGAAGGACGCGCTCCTCGATATGCTCGAAAGTTTGAGGGTCAAGGTCTACAAGGACGCCATGGTGTTGGATGGCGATATCGACGCCGGTGAGCCCGACAGCCTTGGGGAGGCCGTCTACGGGGACAAGGGGCGTCCTGCGGCGGGCGGCGGGGCCGTCGCCGCGGCGTCCGTCGATGCCGCGGCCGAAACTGCGGAGACCCCGGCTCCCGCTGCGTCCGCCCCGAAGGCCCCCGCCAAGGCGCCCGTGAACCGGGACTGGCTGACCTTTCTCACCGCCTTCGGCCTGCTTGTCCGCGAGGGGCTCGAGGCCATCCTGGTCATCGTCGCCATCGTGGCCTATTTGATCAAGACCGGCAACACGAGGATGGTGCGCAGCGTCTACGTCGGATCGGTTGCGGCCATCGGGGCGAGCGTCCTTTTGGCCTGGGCCCTGGAGTCCCTCATGGGGGATTCCAGCGGCGTCGCCCGGGAGCTCCTGGAGGGCTGGACCATGTTCCTGGCCGTGGCGGTCCTCTTCTACGTCAGCAACTGGATGCTCTCCAAGGCGGACACCGAGGCCTGGACCCACTACATCAACGAAAAGGTCCAGCAGTCCATCGACCGGAAGAGCCAGATGACCCTCGTCTTCGCGGCCTTCATCGCAGTCCTGCGTGAGGGTGCGGAGCTCATCCTGTTCTACAAGGCGTCGTTCTCCGGCGGCATGAACAGCACTCCCCACATCGTCTACGGCATCCTGGCGGGGACCGTGGTGCTGGTGGCCGTCTACGTGGCCTTCCGCTACTTCAGCGTGAAGCTGCCGCTCAAGCCCTTCTTCCTCTTTACCAGCATCCTGCTCTTCATCCTGTGCGTGTCCTTCATGGGCAAGGGCGTCGTCGAGCTCACCGAGGCCGACGTGATCGTCGGCAGGACCACCATCCCGGCCATGAACGGCTTCTCCATCGAATCGCTGAGCATCTACGACCGGGCCGAGACCCTGATCCCGCAGGTCATGCTGGTCATCGCGGCGGTGTGGGTCATCCTGTCCCATACCCTGGGTGGGAAAAAGAAAGCGAAATGACGGCGAAGACCGAAGTCAACCTTTGGTAAAAAACCTCACGTGAGGTTTTTTATAATACTCATCAGGAGGGAAATTTCATGAAGAAGTTTGCTGCAATGCTGGTCGTCGTCCTCTCCCTGGCCCTGGTCGGGTCGGCCCTGGCCGCTCCGGCGG
>NZ_CALIAA010000187.1 GCF_938040765.1 uncultured Fretibacterium sp. | reverse complement strand
GATGAACCGGGGCCTGTGGGACGGTCTGCTGGGCCGCGGCGGGGCGTACAGACAGCGCTGAACGCCCCCCGGTTCTCGACTGCGGATCCAGACTCGGCCATGGACACGGGCACGATGCCGCTGCCGCCCTATCCATTGGAAACACAGGGGCCACGTCCCCACTTCAGCGGAAAAACCCCTGAAAAATCAGGGGTTTTGTGCCTCTATGGTGTTCATTGAAATGATTGACTGGTCTGTGAGTCCAGCGAATTACACGCGTAAATTGGCTCAATGCAATGAAATATGTATTTTCATTTTTTGATTGTGGGCCATTTTGTGGGCCGTTTTTCATCCGCTTGCCCTTTGTTTCGACAAGGCTCGGACTCCTTAATTCAGAGCAACGCGACAAGGGGGCTACTCATGACTGTACACGGAAAAGTCCCTGTCGAACCAGAGGATATAAAATACGTCCCTCTCCCGGAACCCGACCATCGCCTTCTTGCCTGAGAAGCGAAAGGACAGGATTGACTTACCCTTAGCGCTGCTGGGAAGTGCAACCCTCAGACCGTGCCGGATGACCTCGCACCCTAACCCTCCGTGAGGCATCGTTTCGAGCCGGCTCCAAGGGATATCTCGCCGCTTGTGCATGGCGTCGACAAAGCCCAATCGCTCCTCCGTCGTGCAGCGGACAATGCTATGACTCTCCTGGAGATACCGCAAAGAAAACTTCGGAGGCTCGTCTGCAAACGAACCTCCGGGGTCTTTTCGTTCGGCGATCTTCTCCGAGTTTATACGCCTCTTGATTTTTCCGCTCATGCCGTCTCTTCAAGCAGCGTCGGGAAAAAGGTGCGCATGGATTCCGTAGTGATGGTATTGTCGGCCTTGCCCTCCGCGCCAAGCCAGGGAGTTTCGCTGTGAGTCAGGTTACGCAGCTTCGCGGCGGAATATCCCCCATAGACGGAGTAAACATCGTCGATCAAGCCTTTTTCCTCGGAGGTGAGAGCATCAACGGAACCCAGCCCCGAGCTCTCAATGGGAGTTTTCCCGCAATGCTTGAACGCCTGATAAACAACCGGCACTACAGGACCATGAATCCACGCCTCAATAGCCTCTGGGAAAAGCGGATGCCCAAGGAGGGCCAAGGAGAACCCCTGACAGTAGTACAGGAGCTTTTGCAGCTTCATGTGAGTCATGTCGTTCTCTGTGGCGTCTGCTTTAGACAACAAATATTCTGCAACGTCAAAAGCCTTGGCCATGACCTCACCTCCCTTTAATTTTCTGTCCATGATTATACATAACCGCACATTCCCCTACAAGACAGGATGTCGGGTTAGGACTAAGCAAAAAGGGCGTCCGACCTTCGGACACCCCTGATATCGTACTTCTCCGTCCTATCCGTCCTGCCGCCTTGCCGTTTCCCCGGAGCCTATGCCTCGACCGACTTTTTCTCCTTTTCCCAATTCTCCGCATCCATCATCAGGTCGGCGAGGGTCTTGACCTTGACGCCCCCGGACAGCTCCACGTCCTGCTTGTCGGTCCAGCCGAAATTTTTCAGGGCGAAGATCGGCCCCGTGGGGCTGCGGCCATGGAGCGCCTTCTCGTATTCCATCTCGATTCGGAGCTTGGCCCTTTTTACCGAGTCAGTAAACTCCG
>NZ_CALIAA010000186.1 GCF_938040765.1 uncultured Fretibacterium sp. | reverse complement strand
GACGTCTGCGACCTGAGGGTGAGCTTCCGCAGAGCGCCGAGATAGGGCGGGGCGCTCGAGCCCCGTCGTTTCCCCGTGCCATCCCCTTGCCGAAAGGCGTGTTTGGTGGTATCCTGTCACGCATTATCGATATCGAGTGAATCGCGATGAAGAGGACGAGTAACCTCACCGGAGGGTTTTTTCTGCCCCGAGGAGGAGACGCACAGAGAGGCGGAGCCGCTGGCTGAGAGTTCCGCCGCGTCGGACGAGGCGAAGACCCCCTCCGAGCGGACGCCGAGGCCGTATATCGGGATAAGGCGTCGGGGCCCCGCCCCATACAGCGGGTTCGAGAGCCGGAGGCCGCCGGGCGGCCATGCCGGAAATGGAGTGGAACCGCGACACGAATGCGCCCACGTCGTCTCCATGTTTGTGGAGACAACGTGGGCTTTTTTTATTCCAAAATTTTGGGGGGATGGATTATGCTGCGTTTTGA
Source organism: uncultured Fretibacterium sp. (assembly GCF_938040765.1). Classification (GTDB taxonomy): domain Bacteria; phylum Synergistota; class Synergistia; order Synergistales; family Aminobacteriaceae; genus CAJPSE01. The sequence continues at coordinate 4,236 of NZ_CALIAA010000186.1, read as the reverse complement.
GGGTAACAATGGGAAGGTCTGCGAGTTCGACCGGGGATCGGTCAAGGTGTCCGAGGTGCTGGCCGGGTTGGGTCAGGAGAAGAAGGCTCTGGCCGGGAAGCTGAACGGCGAGCTGCTGGACCTGGAGCGGGAGGTCTCGACCGGGGGGACGCTCGAGCCCGTTCTGGCGGGCTCGGAGGAGGGGCTCTCCATCCTGCGCCACTCCTGCGCGCACCTGATGGCCCAGGCCATCGAGAACCTCTATCCCGGAACGCACTTCGGGATCGGGCCCTGCATCAAGGACGGCTTCTACTACGACGTGGACGTCGCCGGGGCGGTGATCACGGAGCAGGACCTGCCCGCCATCGAGGCGGAGATGCGCCGCCTCGCGGGGGCGGCGGAGCGGGTCGAGCGGGTGGAGATGGGGCGGGACGAGGCGCTGAGGTTCTTCGGGGACCGCAGCGACCCCTACAAGGTGGAGCTGATTACGGACCTGGATGTCCCGGGCGTCTCGCTCTACCGGCAGGGGAACTACGTGGACCTGTGCCGGGGGCCCCACGTCCCCGACACGTCCTGGCTGCGCCACTTCAAGCTGCTCTCCGTCGCGGGGGCCTATTGGCGCGGCAGCGAGAAGAACAAGATGTTGACCCGCGTCTACGGCACGGCCTTCGCCACGCCGGACGAGCTGAAACAGCACCTGAAGCGCTTGGAGGAGGCGAAGCTGCGCGATCACCGCAAGCTGGGGCGTGAGCTGGACCTTTTCAGCCTCCACGACGAGGGGCCGGGCTTCCCGTTCTTCCACCCCAAGGGGATGGCCATCCTGAATGCGCTCACCGACTTCTGGCGTCGGGAGCACCTGAAGCGCGGCTACGTGGAGATCCGCACGCCGCTGATCCTGGACCGTTCGCTGTGGATTCAGTCCGGGCACTGGGACCACTACAAGGAGAACATGTACTTCACCGAGATCGACGAGAAGCCCTTTGCCGTCAAGCCGATGAACTGTCCCGGCGGCATCCTGGTCTACAAGACACAGCTCCGCAGCTACCGCGACCTGCCGCTGCGCATGGCGGAGCTGGGCACGGTCCATCGGCACGAGCGCAGCGGGGTGCTCCACGGTCTGATGCGCGTGCGCTGCTTCACCCAGGACGACGCGCACATCTACTGCCGTCCCGACCAGGTGAAGGACGAGGTGATCGGCATCATCGACCTGTACCGCTACTTCTACAAGGACGTCTTCGGTTTCGATTATGCGGTCGAGCTCTCGACGCGGCCGGAGAACTCGATGGGCGAGCCGGAACAGTGGGAGATCGCGGAGGCGGCGCTTCGGGACGCGCTGGAGGCGACGGGCACGCCCTACCGGGTCAACGAGGGGGATGGGGCCTTCTATGGGCCCAAGATCGACTTCCACCTGGAGGACTGCATCGGCAGGACCTGGCAGTGCGGCACCATTCAGCTGGACTTCCAGATGCCGGAGCGCTTCGACATGCACTACGCCGGGGCGGACGGCCAGGAGCACCGGCCCGTCATGCTGCATCGGGCTCTCATGGGCAGTCTGGAGCGTTTCCTCGGCATCCTGATCGAGCACTACGCCGGCGCGTTCCCGTTCTGGTGCGCCCCCGTTCAGGTGAAGCTCATCCCCATCGCCGAGGAGCACCGGGACTACGTTCAGGAACTGGCGGAGACCCTTGGCGGCTGGGGCCTGCGCGTGGAGACGGATGAGCGCGACGAGAAGCTGGGGAAACGCATCCGCGACGCGCAGCTCCAAAAGGTCCCCTACATGATCGTGATCGGGGACAAGGAGAAGGAGGCGCGGGTCGTCGCGGTGCGCGAGCGTAGCAGGGGCGACCTGGGGAGCATGGATCTGGAGGCGTTCCGAAAGCTCCTCGACGGGGAGTTCAATCCCTCCCGGCGCTAGGGGAGGACTTGTTTTTCTGAGCCCCGGCCGCGGGGCCTTCCGCTTCGTGCGGGGGCCCCGCGTTTCTTATGGGGATATTCCCCCGGCGAAGGCGTGTCGAGAGCTGTGGTAAGATAAAAAAGTTGCCCTGCGATGGTATGGGCCGTTAAAAATTTGTACGGTGCATGGAGCGTGACGTTGATGAGAGCGTCGGTGAAGGAATGGACGGTTCGGGGCGCGGCGTTGTGCAGGAGCTGGCTGCGGGAGGAGTGGGCGACGCTGCTGAGCACGACGGTGGGGACGGCCCTCGTCTGCTTCGCCATCGTCGCGCTGGTGGTTCCCTATAAGTTCGCCGGGGCCGGGGTGACCGGCATCGCGCTCATCACCCATTACCTCTGGGGCATCTCCCCGGCCTGGTTCATCACGGTGGGGAACGTGCTTCTGCTGCTCTGGGGCTGGCGCTTTCTCTCGACGCGCTTTGCCCTCTGGACGCTTTACGTGACCGTCCTGACCAGCCTGATGGTGCCTTTCTTCGAGTGGTTCCGCTATCCCGTCATCGAGAACACCCTGTTGGCCGCGATCTTTTCCGGCGTGGTGAGCGGCGTCGGCTTCGGGATGCTGTTCCGCGTGGACGCCTGCTCCGGCGGGACGGACGTGGTGGTGATGGCGGCAAAGAAGCGATGGGGCGTGGACGTCGGAGCGATGTCGTTCTACATTAACATCGTCATCCTGCTCGGTTCCTTCGCCGTCGTCACCTTGGAGCAGATGCTCCTCGGGGCGTTTCTGCTCTATATCGAGACGATGGTCATCGACAACGTCGTCCGCTCCTTTCACCGGCGCACCCAGATCCTGGTCATCAGCGCCCGGCACAGGGAGATCGCGGGCTTCATCATGACGGAGCTCGAGCGTTCGGCCACCCTCATTCCCGCGACGGGGGCCTACCGCGGCGCGTCCGTCGAGATGCTTCTGGTGGTGCTGCCCCGTCGGCAGGTCCCGCCGCTCAAGCGCTTCATCGCGTCGGTAGACCCCACCGCGTTCGTGATCCTCTCCGACGTCTCGGAGGTGGTGGGCGAGGGGTTCAAGAGCTGGCTGCACGCCTGATCGCCTCATGGGGCTGCGAGGCCGACCGGTATGGTGTTTTTTAGCGGGCCGGATCGGGCATCCGGCCCGCTCGTTCTTTGCCGTCATGGGGACGCGAGGGCTGAAGCCGAATGGAAGGGCAGGGCCTTTTAGTATGCTACAATGAAATAAAGCCTCGGTTCATGGCATGTCGTTGATTTCGATTATAGACGGGAGGGTGTCGGGCTTGGATATTCGAGATAAGGGTTCTTGGAGATGGAATGGCTCTTTTGTGTGCCGGCGGCATTGCAGAGCGCCGTTTTCCGGGAGGATAAGATGAAGCTGGAGGTATCATATCTCATCTATCCTGTCCTTTCACTTCTTCTCCTCTACCTGCGCAGCTCCTTTTTGGCGTATTTCCTCCCGCCCTCCACGGGCTCTCTGCTCATCCGGGAAGTACTCTTGACGGCAATTGTGTATTTGTATTGCTTCTTCCTTCTTCCCCCCAGTATCGTGCGTTTCGTCGTGAAGCGGGAGGGCGTCCGATATGGCCTGGAGGCGTTTTTATATACGGCGTCCCTGACGGTCTTGTCCCTATGCCTGTCCTATGCGATTGGGGGAGTGATGCTTTTTCCCGGAATCCTGGACCTTATTGCCGTGCATAATATCCTGACCTACCGGACCACAGGGGGGAATACGACGGGGGTGAATGAGCGTAATATCGCGTCCCTGTTGTCCTTTGTGGTTCTGTCCGCGTGGGGATGGGTCGTGTTCGGAAACGGGTTCCCGTTTTCCAAGAATGGACTGGCATTGTGGGGGCCGCTGATAGGGGTGTACTACATATTGAACTCCCATAAAGGCGTGTTCCAGGGAGCGGAGGAAGCCGCACAGGACAGGAAAGCTCCCGCTTCCTCCGCGGGCGCTCCCGTCCCTCGAGCACAGTCTGCGGATGCTCCGATGGGCACGGCGGTCGTCTACCCATGGGAGGAAGAGCGCAGCGAGGGTCCCCATACGGAGACGGCGTTTGGGCCGGCCGCTGCAGAAGAGGCCCCCTCAGCGTCCCCGGAGGGTAGAGACGACGACGGCGGAGATCGGGACGGCGTATGAACGAAAAAAAAGCCTTTTTGACCCATCGGCATTTGCTCAAGGTAGCCCGGAGGAGCAAGAAACGCAAAGGATGTTTCAGGTACTTGCCTGGGCTTATCACTGTGTTGCTACGTCTTGTCCGTCGAGGCAGGAAGGATAGAACCGGCCGTGAATAATGCCTATCTTCACCTTGGAATTTCTCCTGATGCTACGATTGA
>NZ_CALIAA010000185.1 GCF_938040765.1 uncultured Fretibacterium sp. | reverse complement strand
AAAGATAAAAACATTACCGATAACAAAAAGAATGCTGATTTCGATGGCAAAAAACAGACGCGGGACGTTGGGGATGCTTCCGGGGAGAGAAGGGCTCCGAAGAGGAATGATAAGTCCGGTTCTGTTTCTGGTCCCGATACGGAAAACATGGCCGATAACGCCAGGTCGGCATCCCAAAAACGTCCGCGTCGGAGGGGCAGGAGTGCTGCGGGACATAAGACCGGTAATGAAAAAGCTCCCAAGTTGGACGAAAAGGATCTGAAGGTTAAGAGTGATATCGATACCGGTATCGATATCCATGACGAAGTTGTGGGGGTAGAACCACCCGGGAGGGCGGATGAGGCGGGGCCTGACGCACCGAATGGAGATGAGCTGCCCGCCGCCCAGAAAACGGGGCGGGGGAAGCGCAGAAAAAATCCCTACTCGTCCCTCGAGTACGGTTCCGTGCAGATGATGTCCTCGCTTCGGGGCTTCGCTCCGATGGGGATGCTCTTCGTGCTCATGGACGTCCTCAGAGGTCAGGAGGAGGGGCTGATTCACATCAATCAGCTGGCGCAGTCCCTGTCCATAGGCAAGCCCTCCCTGCTGGCCCAGCTCGAGAACCTCGAGGCTGCGGGCCTGATCCGCACGCTCTCCAGCTCCCGAATGGGGCGTCACGTCGAGCTGCTCTCCCCGAACCTGGTGCGGAACACGGGCAGCGGGGATGGCGGGGCGGAGAGTTCCCCCTTTACCGGCCTGCTGCCCGTTCCTCCCTCTGTCGTCGGAGAGGAAGCGGGGGGGCAGTTCTCCGCCTCGAAGCTGGAGGGGCTGGCGCGATACCTCCAGAGGCGCGGCGTCGAGATCGTTTACATTCCCGACGAGTCCGACCTGGACCCCCGCGTCTCTCAGATCGCGGGTTTTCTGGGAAAATATCTCTCCTATGTCCTTCCCTTTTACGAGACCCTGAAGGCCACGCTGAACGAGGGGGAGGAGTTCACCTATTCCCTGGCCGGGCTGAACGGCCGCGACGTCACCCATACTCTGAACCTGTGCCGGATGCTTCGGGAGGTGGATTTCCTGGCCTCGTACGCCTACCGGCGCGCGCCCCACTACAAGATCGTGGCACGGGTGAACCGCACGCCGATGGCCATCAACTTCCTCACCGGCGGGTGGCTGGAGCACTTCATCCGCGACAAGGTGGTCTCCATCCTCACGACCCACCCCGCCACTCTGGACCTGCCCTATGCCTTCATGAAGAACCCGCGCATCGTCCTCCCGGGCGGGGAGGACTTCGAGCTCGACCTGCTGCTGAGCGTCGGGGAAAGGATATTCTGGATCGAGGCCAAGACCGGCGAGTACATGGACTTTCTGCCCAAGTACTCCCGGGTCTCCAAGGTGCTGGGGCTGAACCGCAACACGTCCATGCTGGTCAGCGTCGGGGCCTTGGCGCCGGCGGACAACCTATCTGCCCGCTACGAGCTGAGCTGCTGCAACCTGGACGAGTTTGCGGACGTGTTCAGGATCAACCTAGTGCGGGAGCTCCAGCAGGGCTCCATCCGGCGCCGGAGGGGCTGAGGATGACAACGCGGAAGGACCCCACCTTGGATGGTGGGGTCCTTCCGCCCTGCGTCCGGCTTGGCCATGCCGCCGTTTCCTTCGGGGGCCCCGTTTTGAAGCGGGGCGCTCTTCATTCGGCGCCAGGCTCCGCTCGAGAGGCGGCCTTTTCGACCAGCCGCTTCCCCAGCTCGCGGGCGCTAAGGGTTGGCCGACGCGGGCTTGCTCGGTGTCGGAGCGGCGGAGCGGCTCTGCTCCTGCTGCCTGCGGAACTCCTCGATGCGGTTCATCCTCTCCCCGAAGAACCACGTCTCGATCTCCTGCTCCAGCTGCATCGCCCGATCATGGAGCTTGGTTGCCGCGTCCCGGTCGATGGGGGAGCGGGAGAGCGCGTCCCTCAGGTCGATCCGGAGCTTCGCCAGCTCGTTGGCCTTGGCACGGATATCCTCCGGCATGTTCGAGGCGTACCGGCCCCTCATCCCGTCCATCCCTCCGATGCATTCCGGATGCCGGCCCTGCCGAAGGTCCCGGCCGTTGGAGAGCTCCGGCTGCAGGCAGTTCCCGATGCCGTCGTCGTAACAGCCTCCCCTGTGTCTCCTGCAGCCCCAGGCCATTGCCGTTCCGGCTGTGCCCAGCAGGCTGACGACCAATACCGCGATAACGACCTTTTTCATCAATAACGACCTCCCGTCGATTTGTCGCGGGGCTTGTCCCCCCGTTCGATGAGAACAGGATAGCTCCCCGATGTGAAGACAATGTGAATGCGGGGCGGGAAGGTCCGCGTCGGCGGTCGCAACCAGGTCTTGCATTTTTTCGAAAATGCCCTAAAATACCCTTCCAGCTTCGAAGTAAGCCGGCAAAGACCAAAAGCAAATCATTCCTCTCGCGCTGAGGCAACCTGTCCGGGAATAGGCGGAGCCGCAATACCAGGTAATCAAGCTATTTCTTGGTGTGGGGGGAATGTAGGATGGCGTCGTTGTGCCGTCGGCCGGGACTTTTCTCGGCTATTACCGTTTTGCTCGTCAGCGCCCTTATCGTCACTTTCGGGGTGGTCGACATCCGCCTGGAGTCGGGCACGCACATCGGGCTGGGACTTCCGGCCCAGGTACCTCTGCTCTTTGCGGCGATCTTTACCGCCCTGTTCGGTTTCCTCGTCTTGAAGGTCTCCTGGATCGACCTGGAACGCGGCATCTGTTCCGCCGTACAGGTCTCCATCCAGGCCATTCTGATCCTCGTCCTCGTGGGCTGTCTGGTCGGTTCCTGGATTCACAGCGGCGTGGTCGCGACCATGATTTACTACGGGCTCGACATCATGAATCCCCACTATTTCTATTGTGCGGCGCTCCTGATCTGCATCGTCGTCTCGATCGCGACGGGGTGCTGCTGGACCACGAGCAGCACCGTCGGGGTGGCGCTGATCGGCATCAGCGCCGGACTGGGGCTCCCCCTTCCCGTCTCCGCCGGGTTCATCATCTCGGGGGCCTACTTCGGCGACAAGATGTCGCCGCTCTCCGACACCACCAACCTCGCGCCCGCCGTCTCGGGCAGCGAGCTCTTCGACCATATCCGCGCGATGATGTGGACGACCCTGCCCACGCTGCTGATCGTCGTGGTCATCTCCCTCCTCATGGGCAGCGCCGTCCGGGAGATGGACAACAGCCGTGTGGAGCTGATCCAGGGCATGATGAGGGCGGAGTTCCGCATCTCCGCCTGGGGCATCGTCCCCCCCGCGGTCATCCTGGTGATGGCGCTGTTGAAGATCCCCGCCATCCCCGGCATCGTCGGCGGGCTCTGCGCCGGATTGCTGTTGTCCCTGTTTCAGGGCGCCTCGCTTCACGAGGCCCTGAAAGTCTTCTTCTATGGCTACGAGCCGTCGCAGCTGAGCGCCTTCGCCGCGGCGACGACGCCGGAGGCGGTCAGGGCAGCCGCAGCCGGAGCCGGGACGCTGTTCGCGTCGGTCCCGGACCCCGCCGAGTTCGCCAAGGTCGGCGGGCTTTTGACGCGGCTCTTCACGCGCGGAGGGATGACCTCGATGCTGGAGACGATCTGCCTGATCGTGGTGGCGCTCTCCCTGGGGGGCATCATGGAGGCCTGCGGCTTCCTGGACGTGATTCTGGAGGCCCTGATGCGCCGCGTCCGTTCCGTGTTCGGGCTCGTCGCGTCGGTGATCGCGTCCTCCTTCGTGGCCAACGTGTTCCTGAGCGAGCAGTACCTTGCGATCATCGTCCCGGGACGCATGTTCCGCAGGGCGTTCGACGAACGCTCCTGGGACGGGCGCAGGCTGGCGCCCTCCATGCTCTCCCGCTCGCTCGAGGACAGCGGCACCATGACCTCCGTCCTTGTGCCCTGGAATACCTGCGGAGTCTACGTCAGCGCCGTTCTGGGCGTCCCCACCCTGGCCTACGCGCCCTACTGTTTCCTGAACTGGCTGAACCCCATCATCGCCCTTGCGATGACCTGGCTGGGGATCGCCGTCGTCTGGCGGCACGGGGAGCGGCCCCACGCCGCCCCGGGGGCCCTGCCGGCGGATCCCTGAAAAAGCCTTGACAGATTCGTTCCGAATCTATAAAATACTCCAGCATTAAAGATCGCGTGGGGCATGGAAGCCCTTGGGTTTTCGATTGGCTCCACAACTTGTTTTTCGGCTCGAAAGGAGGTCCGCACCGATGTCTTGCAGCGTTCGTATCGTTCTCGCTCTTATTATTCGGCAGCTTATTCGCGGGTCCTCTTTGGGA
>NZ_CALIAA010000184.1 GCF_938040765.1 uncultured Fretibacterium sp. | reverse complement strand
TCCTTGCCGTATTCGTCGACGGGGATGGCCACCTTCATAAGCTCTTCGCCCGCCTGTTCGTTGACCTGCCTTGCGATCTCGCGCATCACCTTGACCCGATCGACGAGGCCCGTGGCGGGGTCGGTCACGTCCCTGCGCGAGAGGCGAATGTCGTACTCTTTTCCGCAGGTCATCTGCACCCGCAGCCGAACGCCCAAATCATCGTCCAGGCAGGGGGCCGTCGGGAACCTGATGTTCTTGACCCCCATATCCGGGTCCGTCCGCACCGCGGTGGAGAGCCCCAGCTCCTCGGCGTAGCGCTGGCCGTTCATGTCCAGGAACAGGACGGGCGCGCCACCGGGGGCACGGATGACCAGGCGGTTCGTCGCCCTCTCCTCGTTGTGGCTGGTGCCGAGCCCCCTCTCGTGATCGTCCTCGCTGTAGACTCCGGGGGAACGGAAGACGTCCACCGTCACGTCGAGCCAGCCTGCGCCGGCGTTCTTCAGCCGGTCGGCCAGGTCGGCCAGGGTATACTCGCCCGGGTTCAGGGTGATGTCCGCGACGCGGGACCCGCTCATCACCCGCCAGTGCAGGGGCTTGCCCGGCGGGACGACCAGCTTTCGGCCCGGCGCGAACTCCACGCTCTTCATGCCCGTCTCCATGCCGAGGTAGTCGAACACGTCCATGTGGCTGTGATCGACGGGGCGGGTCTGTTCCCTGGACCCGACGATACCCGTCTCCACCCCCGTCTCCGGGTCCGACGAGAAGGCGTAGTCGAAGAGCGTCATCCCCATCCCCTCGCCCTTGAGGGTGAACGAGGGGTAATGCGGCTTCTCCGCCGCGGCGGACACGGAAAGCGGGTCCTCCGGCAGCTTGCCGATGCGCTTGGCCACGACCACCAGCTGATCCTTGTCCGCCGAGGTCCGGGCGTAGAGCCCCTCGATGGAGTTGAGCTTCTCCGCAATCTTCGTCAGGTCGTCGCCCTCGTTGGCGTAGACCTTGATCGGCTGTTTCCCGTCCAGCTGGACCGTCACCGAGCTGGTGGAGCTTTTCACCGGCCCGTCGTAGCCGAGGAGCTGACGGACGCCCCCGGCCGTTCCATGGTCCTTGACCGTGATCTGCCCCCGGGAGGACTGGAGCACCAGGCGTCCCGACACGACGGACGCAACCGGAAGGTCCCCCGCGTCCATCGGAACGGTCGCGTTGATCTCGTTCACCAGGTCGGTGATGGAGCGCTTGCCGGCAAAGGAGAAGTCGTAGGTCTGGCCGTTCAGCTCGAGAGATATCCCCTTGCCCAGCGTGTCGTCCCGCCAGCCCAGGGTGCTGGCCGTGCCCATCATCCCGTGATACTTCGTTTTCTCGCTGGCGCGGACGCTGCCGAAGAGCTGTTCGGCGGCCGTGCCGTCCACGCGGATAGCGTCCCCGTTCGACGAGGTCAGGACCAGCTTTCCGTTGTAGATACTTGCAGTGACGTTAGGGGGGAGGACCCCGGCCCCGTTGAGCTCGTTCACCAGGGCATCGAGGTCGGCCGGGTCCGCAGCAAAGGTGTGATTTTTCGTCGTCCCGCCCGCGGCGACCGTCAGGGTCTTGCCCGCAAGCCCCGGAAGTTTCACCTCCGTGCCTCCGTTCAGCATGGAGTGGTTCCAATCCGGAGTCTCAACGGTAACGCCCGGAGGCGTCCCCGTCGTCCCCGTTTTGGGGAAGGCGACGCCCGCAATGGACTGGGGCATGGGAAGGTAGTCCGTGTCGGGCCAGCCGGTGATGCCCACGGGCTCGCCCGTGTTGCTCTTCAGGACCATGCGCTGCATGTTGGTGTTGGGGTCCTTCTCCACCGACGCCGTCACCAGCATGTCCGCGCCCTGCTCCTTCAGTGCGCGGTTCACCAGCATGGCCAGGTCGTCCAGGGAGATGCCCGAGACCTCGTCGGGGTCCCGGAATTGGTTGTAGTCGGTGGGCTTGGTCCTGCCCGTCGCCACCTCGTCGATCCACTGCTCGGGGATGTACACGGACAGAGTGCGGTTCCCCACCGTGATCTGCACCTTCTCCTCGCGGCCCGTCCACTTCCAGTCCGCCGGAACCTCGTGGCTGCAGATGAAGTGGGACTTCTCGTTCTTGACCGCCACCTCGCTGCCCGCGAAGGAGACGTCGGCCAGCAGCCCCTCCTCGATCTCGTATCGGATGCGCTCGTCGGAGCCCTGATACTTGATGCGGCCGTCGGGACCAATGACGAAGGGCTTCGTCCCCGTGTCCGTCCCGCCGAACAGGTATTTGCCCGCCACCTTGGTGTTCAGCGCGTTGAGGATCGTCTTCTTGTTCTCCTCGATCTGCCTCGCGATATCGGCCACCTGTTCCCGCGGCAAGGTTCCGTTGCCCGCCTGGATAACCAGGTCCCGGATCGCCCTCGCAGCCTCCAGGACCTGGTTCAGCGCATCCTCCGAGTGTTTGAGCATCGCCACGGCGCTGTCGTGGGTCTCCCTGTAGATCTTGTTGTCCTTCAGCGCAGCTTCCAGGTTCAGGGAACGCGCGATTACCGCCGGGTTGTCGGACAACCGGGCATACTTGCGCATCGTCGACAGCTGGCGCTGCAGGTCCAGGACCCGCCTGGAGTTCTCGTGAAGCGAGCTGATCAGGGTTCCGTACATCATCGAAGTGGTGACGCGACTGTTCATCTCCGGCTACCTCCGCACGGCGGGAAAAGACGAAAACCCCCGCCGTTCATCCTCAAATTTGGAGAAGGGGGCTCCGCCCCCCGACGTTTCTACCCCTGTTTTTTCCTCCGGGCCAACGGGCGACGCAAGGCTGTAGGCTACGGCCACTGGGTCCAGGGACTTCGTCCCTGGTTAGCGGCCGACCAGGCCGAAGCCGTTGATGATCCGATCCAGCATCTCGTCCACGGTGGTCGCATACCGCGCCATGGCGCCGAACGCCTTGTTGAGCGCCATCATATCCAGCAGCTCTTCATCCATGTTGACGCCCATGACGGACTGACGCTGTTCGTCCAGCTGCGTCGCAACGTGCTGTTGGGCCTTAAGCATCAGCTCGGCGTGTCCCGCATCCGAGCCTATCTTCGCCAGAAACGCGTCGTAATACCCGCCCAGGGTCGTGCTGCCGTTCTCCAGCACCCTGGCGCTCTTCAGCCCCAGCATACGGGCGGCGTTATTGCCGTTCCCGGAGCCGCCGCTCTTTCCGAACATCGCCCTGCCCGAGGCGTCCAGTTTGCCCATCGCCGCCCCGATCAGGTCGTTGGCGGACCGAACCGCCTCGTTGACGTCCAGCCCCGAGGCGGCGTCCGATTTGAACCGCAGCGGCTTGAAGAACGCCACGCTGGTCGTCTCCTGATTCCCGCCGATGCCGTACCCGGAGTATTGATAGGCGTTGATATGCTTGACCAGCTCCCAGGCCAGACCGTCCAAGGTTGCCTTGAGTCCGGGGATGACGCCGTCGCGGGCCTCCTCCAGACCCTTGATGGAGCCGCCCCTGACGTGGTGCCGGACGGTGATGGCCGTGCTCCCCACGTCCTTGAGCTTGAACCACATTCCCTCGCTGACCGTGGAGAGCGTCCGGGCCGAGTAGTCGCTGTCGTTTCCGAGGGCGGGAACCCGCCGGGCCTTGTCGAACTTGTTGTCCGCCGAAAGGTAGCGCACGCCGTCGAAGGTGAACGATGCGTCCTCCGCCACAGTCGAAAAGGCCGAGACCTCGCGGTAGACGGGAGCGCCCGTCGCGGTCTTCCCCGTCTGCTCCAGCTTCAACAGCCCCAGCCGGCGAAGCGTCTGGAGGTTCCCATCCGCCCCGCCCAGCAGCGTGATGCGCTGAGCCTCGCCAGGGACGTCGGAGGCGAAGGTCAGGTACCAGGACTGGTCCGAATCCTGTTTCAGCGATGCATGCACCCACTGCTCCGGGGCCGTCACACCGAACTCCGCCTGATACTTCTCGTTGATCTTGTTGCGGATGACCTCGAGCGAATCCCCCTCCTCCACATCGATCGTGACCGTGGGGCTGGGGTTCTTCATGCCCATCCGGGCGGCCAGGTCCCCCTCGACGTCCGTGATGGAGACCAGCCAGTTCTCCTTGGACTCGACGGCAAGCTGCGTCGGCGTTCCCGCGGGGCCGGAGTGCACGGCAAAGGCGTTCTGCCCGCTCTGAGGCAGGGCGGCCTTGAGAAAACCCGCCAGGTCGCCCACGGTCAGCCTGTCGCCGGTCCCCTCCGCAGGGTACATGGCCGGCAGCGGCACATTGGAGGTCCCGCCGGCCGCCGTGGCAAAGACGTCGCTCGTCATCTTCCACTTCTT
>NZ_CALIAA010000183.1 GCF_938040765.1 uncultured Fretibacterium sp. | reverse complement strand
AAAGAAAATGAGGCACTTCATCAATGCCCTGTGGATCGTCTCTTTCGCTTTGCTTGGGGTGAGCGGCTATTGTTACCTCTCGAGCTCGCACATTCAAAGCGAGACCTTGGGAAGCGCCGATAAATTTCCCCTTTATCACAGCCGCCTATGGCGGTTCAGTAAAACGGAGAAGAACGTCGTCGCCTTTTTCTTCGATGGCTTTACTGGAGATCATCTGCAGAGAATCGTGGCTGCCGCTCCGGAGCTGGCCGAGGGACTGGATGGCTTTACCAGCTATCCCGATACCCTGGCGACGGGATGCATGACCTTTCTGTCCACTCCGTCCATTTACGCCGGGCCTTCCTATAAGGCCAACGTACTCAATCGTACGGAGCCCAACTCGTCCCTCCGGGAAAAGTTCGCACGATCCCTCACGGTTTTGCCCAATATCTTCGTCCGCAGAGGATATGATGTCGTCATGGCAGGGACACCCTACCTGGAATCCGGGGATGTCTTTTTTCATAGGGGGTTGGAGAGTCCGGAGTCGGTTCTCCTCCTGAACGGCGATAACTGGGCAAGGGACTATATTCCCTATTGGCAGCGTTGGGCGGAGGCGACGGGTCTGAGCTTTCAGGATAAGGATGTGGACATATCGCGGTTCCTGTTGAACCTCTCCCTGTTCCGGGCGGCTCCCTTCAGCTTGAGGATCAACCTCTACAACGGAGGAAATTGGAGAGGCAATGTCGCGGACCAGGTCCTGGAGGCCCGGCTGAGGACGCACTTCATGTCCAATCTGCCTCCGATGCAGTTTATGGGCGATTTTGCCTCGGCCGATGAGGGAGCCCCGACGTTCAAAATCGTCCGCTCCATGCTGTCGCATTACACATGGCACCTGCCCCTGGAGGGCATGCAGCCGATGCTCGATCCTTATCCCGCTACCCCTGGCCAGTTTGTCCTTGTGGATGGGATAATTCCCGAGCACTATTATACGGAGACGCATATGGTGCGGTTTGTGGCGGACTTTGTAGCTTCCCTGAAGCGATTGGGGGTCTACGACAACACGCGTATCGTCATCTTTTCGGACCATGACTCCGGGGACAGCTGGGGTTTGAACAAAAAGTTGGGTAGGGAGGCTTATCAGGGAGATCCCAATGCGTTGCTGATGTTCAAGGATTTCGGCTCTCGCGGTCCGCTGCGTTTCTCCGACGCTCTGATGTCCTGCGAGGACATTCCAACTCTTTTGTTGGAGGGAATCGAGCGGGTTGACGGCATTCCCGACATGGAAGCGCTGCGGCGCATCAGCGGGCCGGACAGGGTACGCGTCCATTGCGTAGGGACGAGGACTCCAGATCAGAACCTGTTCGACGCAACGGTGTATACCGTGAGGGGAACGATATATCGGAGGGAAAACTGGTCGGAGGGAGAGTAGGTATGTCTGCGACGGGAAACTATGCCCCAATCGTCCTGTTTGTCTATAACCGTCCCGAGCATACCCGCAGGACGGTGGAGGCCCTGCGCGCCAATCGCCTGGCGCCGCAAAGCCGCTTGTTCGTGTTCGCCGATGGGCCGAAGAACGACGGAGCGCGGCCCGCGGTGGATGAGGTGCGGCGTTATGTTACTTCCATAGACGGTTTTGCCTCCGTCGAGGTGACGGCAAATGAGGGGAATCGCGGGCTTGCCGCCTCGGTGATTGCTGGAGTTACCCGGATTGTGGGGGAGTTCGGACGGGCCGTCGTGTTGGAGGACGACATGGTGACGGTTTCGCATTTCCTCGACTACATGAACGAGGGGCTGGACATCTACCAGAATGATGTGGACGTCGCCACGATCCAGGCCATCGAGGATGCCGGCGTGACCGTCGCCAAGGCGCTCAAAGAGCTGGAGCTTCTGCACCGCCTCAAGCGTCTCGGCGTGCGCGTTTTCCCCGAGGCATCCA
>NZ_CALIAA010000182.1 GCF_938040765.1 uncultured Fretibacterium sp. | reverse complement strand
ATTGAGTTTCCCGACGATGTCGAAGGACTTCGTGATTTTCTCGGGAAATAAGGATAACGGGATACCCAGAGCATCGCTCATCTCCTGGGACCACCCTTTTTTGTGGATGTCGAAAATACCGCCGATGTTGCCCGCCGAGGAATAGTCCGTCGCCGCAATGTCCGTAAATTTATAAATGACGTAATCCTTAGGCGTCATAAACTGCCGTGTCCTTTTCCAAAGGTCGGGCTCGTTGTTTTTCATCCAGAGGATTTTCGTGAATCCGTAGTAGCTGTCCACGTAATTGCCCGTGATGGAAAAGATCTTGTCAAATGGGATGTTGTCCTTTACCCATTGGGTTTCCTTCCGCGCTCTGCGGTCCATCCAGATCATGCAGGGACGGACAGGCTCCCCCGCCTTGTCCACCGGAATGCCCGATCCGCCATAAAGGCCGCTGATCGCTACGGCGGCAACATCCTTGGGATTGAGTCCCGATCGAGCGAGCACATCTTTCAATACGATGGTAACGGCCTCGAGCCATACATCGGGCCATTGCTCCGCCCAGGATGGCCTGGGTGTGAGAACCCCGTATTCATGAAAAGCTTCTCCCAGGGTCCTGCCCCGCTCATCCAGCATCAGAGCCTTGGTCCCACCCGTCCCAATATCCACGCCAATCAGCATTGCGAATCCTCCTTGTTTTTTCGGCATCTACGAGTGTCCCATCGATTCAGGCCGATATAGATGCCGACACGTCATCCGGCTCCGAACTGTGAGCATCGAGCAAACGGGCTCCCGGCGGGCGCCCGCTGAAAATCGGCTTCCGCAGGGTTTCCGCTTCATTCACCATGCGTCATCCATCATCCCTGGACGACGATATTCTCTCTTTCGCGGAAATAAGTTACCGTCTTTTTGACCAGTTCGTCCAGATCTTTTTTGTCGGGTTTTCCGTTCATGGCAACATAAGGGTCGCCGCCCGGCCCTAAGGGCTCAGCGGAGACAAAGCGGTTCCCCTGATTGTAGCCAATCAGGTAAAGTGCTCGGATAACGGTATCGATGTCCAGGGAACCATCTCCCAAAGCACGGCGGTTGCTGTCCGCCAGATGAAGGTTTACAAGCATCTCGCCCGCTTCCAAAATGGCTGTGCCCAGATGGCTTTCCCCGCTCTGCATGTGATAGAGATCGCCGTTAATGGAGGAGACCCCAGGGCGATTCACGGCGGCAATGTACTTCTTCGCGTCCGCAACCGTATGGATGAAACTCACCTCATCCGCACGGATGGGTTCTATCGCGGCATGGACCGAGTGCTGGACGAAAAGATTCGCGACGATCCTCAGGGTCTCGACGCTCCGGTCGAATTCGTTGGCGTCATAGGCAACAGGACGGCCCACTGCGCCGGGGACGACGAGAAGATAGTGCCCTCCGACGGCCGCCGTGAAAGGTATGGTGCGGCGAAGGTAATCAACGGCGGCCTGGCGTTGATGCGGCGCATTCGATGAGAGATCGTTATGTGCTGAAAACATGCCGCACACGCCGGAAACCTTCATGTCGTATCGACGCAGAACAGCCATGGTATCCTCTGCTCCGTATCCCAAATCCGGGCCGTAGTGGTTGCCGTGCAGTTCGATGTACTTTAAGCCGACGCCCGAGAGCCTGGCGCAGGAATCCTCCAGGGACTCCATTCCAAACCCCCAGTTGCTCCATGACAGTTTTAACGGCTCCTTCAGTTTTTCAGGGGCCTTATCCCGCAGTTCATTAAATT
>NZ_CALIAA010000181.1 GCF_938040765.1 uncultured Fretibacterium sp. | reverse complement strand
TAGTCGGCGGCGTGCTGTGGTGCCTTCCGGTAGCCCTTTGCTCTGCTGAGATGGCTACCGTCGAAGGATGGGAATCCGGGGGCATCTATTCCTGGGTGGGTAAATCGCTTGGACAGCGTTGGGGATTTGCGGCGCTGTTCTTCCAGTGGTTCCAAATAACGGTCGGATTTGTCACCATGGCGTTCTTCATTTTGGCCGCATTGGCATACGTGTTTGACTTCAGTGCGCTGTACAATAATCCCCTTGTCATGTTTTTCGGCGTCGCCGTTATCGTATGGACGCTGACATTTACCCAGTTAGGCGGCACGAAGTACACGGAGCGCATATCCAAAATCGGGTTCACGGGCGGCATCGTGGTCCCCGTCGTTATCCTGTTCATTGGGCTGGTTGCATACTTTCTGACGGGCGGAGCATCGCAGATCACCATGAACTTCGAAACGTTGATCCCCGACTTTTCCAACGTGGACACGCTCGTGATTTTCGCCTCGTTCATCTTGGCATACATGGGCGTGGAGGCTTCGGCCTCGCACGTCAATGAGCTCAAAAATCCGACGAAGACGTACCCTATGGTTATGATTGTTTTGACGATATCGGCCATCATGCTTGATGCGCTTGGCGGACTTGCCATAGCGACGACACTTTCGTCGAAAGCCCTTGAGGGGAATCTTTCTTATGGAGTCATCGAGGCGTTCATTGCGATATTTATTACGCACTTTGGCCCTCAGTTCAATGGGCTCGTTCTGGCGGTGTCCATACTCTTGGCGCTTGGCGTTCTCGCGGAGATATCGTCATGGATTGTCGGGCCGTCCCGGGCTCTTCTGGAGGCCGCGAACGATGGCCTTCTACCGCCGTCGTTCGCCAAGACAAACGAAAACGGCATTTCGGTAAAGACCATAGTCGCTCAGGCATTGATCGTAACCCTGTGGGACGCGGTTCTCTGCGGTTCGATTGCCCTTGCCGGAGGGGCGGATTCGTCCGTCGGCTATATGACTGCGATAGGACTGACGGTAGTCATTTATCTGGTGGGCTATGTCCTGTTCTTTCTGGGATACTTCGTGTTGATACTGAAAAAAAACAATCTGAAGAGGGTGTTTCAGGTCCCGGGTGGAAGGGCCTTCAAGCTGATTGTTGCAGCCGTGGGGATGCTGATGACGATAGCGACGCTCGTCATATCGTTCTTTCCTTCATCGAAGCTCTCTGCTGCCGACAACAGGATATATCAGGGCGTACTCGTAGTATGTTTTGTCATATCCATGGCGATTCCTTTCGTTATCTATGCGAACAGGTACAGGTGGAACGGGTCGGGAACCGGTGCGGAGAAGAGCGGCGGCAGGTAGATGGCAGCTGTGGCACAGCCTGCAGGTTGTAAGGAAAAGATCAGAGAAAGGAGAAGATTATGGATAAGAAGCCATTATCGCGCAAAATGACCAGGAAGAGCGCGGGAAGGATAAGCGACGAACTTGCAGCTCTCGATGCCAGGACCCGGTATCTGACCCCCATCTTCGGTTCTGAGGCCAGTGACGTTGCGATGCCCGACAAAAAGATCAACAGAAAACCGATAGAACCGCGCATCGCCTCCGAGATGATACGCGAGTACCTGAGCATTGAGGGAAACGCGACGCAGAACCTGGCGACATTTTGTCAGACGTACATGGAGCCTGCCGCCACGCAGCTGATGGCGGAGAACCTTGAGAAGAACGCGATCGATAAGGATGAGTATCCCATGACTGCCGACCTGGAGAATCGCTGCGTCGACATCATCGGCAGTCTCTGGAACGCCGACCCCGAGGAGAAGCCGATGGGAACGTCGACGGTGGGCTCTTCGGAGGCCTGTATGCTCGGAGGGCTGGCGATGCTGTTCCGCTGGAAGAAGCTGGCGGATGCGGCAGGTGTTGACCGCAACGCGAAAAGGCCCAATCTCGTCATCTCCTCCGGGTACCAGGTGTGTTGGGAGAAATTTTGCCGTTACTGGGAGATTGACATGCGCCTTGTCCCGATCGACGAGGGGCACCTGTCGCTCAACATGGATACGGTCATGAACTCTGTGGACGATTACACGATCGGTGTCGTCGCCATACTTGGCATTACCTATACCGGAAAATACGACGACGTGTGCACGCTCGACAAGCTCGTAGGAAGCTATAACAGGAATCATCCCTCACTTCCCATCCGCATTCACGTCGACGGAGCATCCGGGGGGATGATCGCGCCGTTCCTCGAGCCCGACCTCAAGTGGGACTTTCGTTTGGAGAACGTGTGGTCGATCAGCACGTCCGGACATAAATACGGCTTGGTCTATCCTGGGGTAGGCTGGGTGATCTGGCGCAGCAAGGAGGCTCTTCCGGAGGATCTCATTTTCTGGGTGAGTTACCTCGGCGGCGAAGAGGCGACGATCGCCATCAATTTTTCACGCAGCGCGTCGCAGATTGTCGGGCAGTATTATATGCTCATGCGCAATGGATTCGACGGCTACAAGGAGATACACCAGCGCACAATCGATGTGGCCCGCTACATGGCCGACGAAATCGGGAAGATGGGGCTTTTCGAAATGCTGGAAAAGGCCGAGAGGGTCCCGATCGTTTGCTGGAGGCTCAGGAAGGACGCCAACGTTCCGTGGACGCTTTACGACCTGGAAGACCGTCTGCGCATGCACGGCTGGATGGTTCCGGCTTATCCGATGCCGGAGAATATGAGAGATGTGGATGTGCAGCGCCTCGTTCTCCGACAGGACTTCAGCATGCCCCTGGCTATGCTCTGCATCAGGGAGATGAAGAAGCAGATCGAGGTGCTGAATGGAGCCCGGGTGGTGCTGGCCGGCGGCGCAGGCGACGACAAGGTGAGAAATGGATTTGACCACAGCGGCAGATAAGGGGCTTCGCCGGTCTTGCCCCTCTTGGATCGGGCCCCTTTTACGTGGATGAAATGACAGGGGGAAAACGCAGAAGACCCT
>NZ_CALIAA010000180.1 GCF_938040765.1 uncultured Fretibacterium sp. | reverse complement strand
GTGCGCGAAGCTGGGCCTCATCGTCATCTGCGATGAAGGGGACGATCGCCTTCGTGAGCGCCGTTTTCCTCGCTGCGATGTTCTTGATGTCGCCGTGCAGCGATGCGCGGTGGAGGGAGCGGGACTCCTCGTAGCCTCATATGCGCGCTCGGTCAAGGCACAAGCACTCGTTCGTTCCGGCTGGGCTGTGAGCCTTGATCCCGTGCCCGACGCGCTGCGCGACGCGACTCCTCGCGTGCATCTGCATGGCCAGGTGGAAGCGGAACGTGAGGGAGCCAGTGGCCACATGCGCATTCCTCAGGCTGCGTTGCGTATGATCCGCCAGGGGCTTCGAGAAGGCCCCGTGCTCATCCAGGTCGCGGCCTCAGGGTATTGGCCGACGGTCGTTTGTCGGCGCTGCGGCGAACGTGCGCGCTGCCGTCATTGCTCCGGGCCTCTCGCTGTGGGCAGTGGGGGAGAGGTGACCTGCTCGTGGTGTGCGCGTACCTCGCAGACGTGGCGGTGCCCGCACTGCTCCGGCACAGAGCTGCGCGCAGCTCGCGTGGGTTCTACACGCACCGCCGAGGAGATCGCGCGCAACCTCCCGGATGCGTCGGTCCTCGAGTCGTCGGCAGCTCATCGGATCAGCCGTCAGCTTCCCGCGCGTCCCACTGTCGTCGTCGCGACGCCGGGAGCTGAGCCAGACGTGGACGGTGGCTACGCCGCCGCAATCATTCTCGACGCCCACGCCCTTGCTGGCCGCACGGAGCTGTGGGCCCCGGAGGAAGCTGCCAGGCGGTGGCTCAACGCGCTGTCGCTCGTCCGCCCAGGCCACCCTGGCCTCGTCGTCGGGACGATTCCCGATGCCCTGGGTCAGGCGCTGGTGCGCTGGGCCCCAACTGACTACGCTGATCGTCTTCTCGATGAGCGCGAAGCCCTGGGCTTTTTCCCGGCCACGACCATGGTTGCGCTCGATGGGCCGGCGGCACAGGTCCGTCAGGTCGCCGACGTAGTCCTTGAACCGCCTCGAGGAACGGTCGCGCGGACGGGGCATGTCGATCGCGACGTCGGCCAGAAGACGGCACCCTCCGGCCCCCATGACGAGCACCCTGTCGCTGAGGAAGACGGACTCGCCGACATCGTGCGTGACCATCACGACGGTGGCCGCGACCTGGCGCACGAGGAGGTCCAGCTCGTTCTGCATGATCTCGCGCATCTGAAAGTCGATGGCCCCGAGCGGCTCGTCCAGCAAAAGTACCTTCGGCCTGCCGGCCAGGGCGCGCACGACGGCGACGCGCTGCTGCATGCCGCCGGAGAGCTGGATGGGGTATTTCCCCTCGTGCCCCTTGAGGTGGGCCAGCTCGAGCAGCTCGTTCAGCCGCGTCTCCTGTTTTTCCCGGGACTCTCCGGCTATCCTCAACGAGTAGAGGATGTTCGACCGAACGGTCATCCAAGGAAAGAGCGCGTAGTTCTGAAAGACGTAGCCGCGCTCCACGCCCGGCCCCTCGATGGGCCGTCCCTCCAGCGCGGCCGTCCCCTCCGTGCAGGTCTGGAACCCGGCCAGGATGGTCAGCAGGGTCGTCTTGCCGCACCCCGAGGGCCCCAGCAGCGAGACGAACTGCCCCTTACTCACCTCGAACGAGAGGTCGTCGATGACGGACCGGACGAGTCCGTCCCGGTCCGTGAAGGATTTTTTGACGTGGTCAACGGTCAGCAGCGCCATCTTTGTATCTCCATCCGGTCAGGCTGTGTTCGAGCAGGACGATGCTCTTGTCCATGGCGAACCCCACCAGGGCCGACATGATCATCAGGGCGTACAACAGGGGCGTGTTCATGCGCACCTGCGCCTCGACCATGATGTAGCCGAACCCCTTGCTGGTGGCGATGAACTCGGCGCAGATGACCGACATCCACGCGCCGCCGAGGGCCAGCCGGCATCCCGTCAGGAAGCTGGGAAGCGCGCCGGGGACGACGACGTCCCTCAGGACCTGCCACGTGCCGGCCCCCATGCACCGCGCGGCGTTCTTGTAGTTGGGGTCGATGTTCATGACCCCGGAGATCGTGTTGATCAGGATGGGGAACACGGCGCTCATGGCGATCATGAAGATGGTCGGCCCGTCCCCGAGCCCGAACCAGATGATGGAAAGCGGCACCCAGGCCATGATGGGGACCTGCCGTATCGAGTTCACGTAGGGGGACAGGGCGACGAGCGCGGTGCGGGAGGAGCCCATGAGGAGCCCCAGAGGCAGCCCGATCGCGACCGAGTAGACGCAGCCCGTGAAGACGCGCACGAGGGTGATGCCAAGGTTGGACATCACCTTTTTGTCGAACCAACCGGTGAAGAAGGTCTTCATCGTGACGAGGAAGTCCGGAAGGATCAGGCTGCGGTCGATCGCCCTGGCCAGAAAGTACCAAAGCAGGCAGACGGCCAGCGTGCCGGCCAGCATGCAGACGAAACCCTTCCTGCGCCCCATGATGGCGGCCAGGTTCAGCCCCCTTCTGCCGGAGAAATTGGTGCCGGAAGCGTTAATAATTGAACGTTCATTTTGTGCCATGCTCGCAATGTTTCCTCTCCGCATTCGACGCCCAGGACCTGCGGAAGCAGCTCTTCGCAGAGAGAAGCCTCCAGCCTCCCGACCGTATCGTTGTAATGTCCGACAAAATCCTTGAAATCCGTGCTCCCGAGCAGCGCCTCATGGACGACCAGAACCGCGGAGGGAGCGTCGCAGGGCAGCGCGCGGTTCCGATACTGCGGAAGCCTGATCGCGTCAGCGGCGTCCAGGACGACCGCGTCGACGGCTCCGCACTCCAGGGCGTACGGCAGGGCCGGAGCCGCGATCGGATGCAGCTGCACCTCCCGCCCCAGGTTGGCGAAAACGGCCTGCCTCTGGAGGTCCCGCCCATTCATGTATCCCACGGTCCGGGGATGCGCCGCATCCCGGGCGACCAGCACGTTCGCATTTTTCACCAGGCCGCCGAACACCCTGAACGGCGCCCCGGAGTCCAGAAACTTCTGCGCCGCATCCGGGCACAGCACCGCCATGTCGAAGTCGCCGCCGGCCAGCGCGAACTCGGCCTGCGTTCCGCAGCAGTCGCTGAGCTGGAGAAAGGAGAGCCGCCTCATGTCGACGGAACCGACCCTTGCGCTGCCGGTCCGGGCGGCGTAGGCGACGAGCTGCCCGGCCAGGTCCTCGCCGCAGGCGATCATGAGCCCCTCTCCGTGCGGGCGCCGGGCAGGTACGGCCATGAAAACGGCCGTCGCCGCCAGCGCCGCACAGAGGATGAGGACAAGCGGAGAGGGACGTCTATTCAACGATACCGTCGACCTCGACGGCCTTCGCCCTCCAGTCCTTGTAGCTCATTCCGGTGGGGAACACCGGGTCCACCTTCTCCTGGATGAACCGGTCGAAGTCGATCGCGCCGGAGGCTTCGAAGTAGGAGAGGTCGATGTAGTCGTCCAGATTCACGGTATTGATGTCGTCCCGGACGTGGTAGTGCCTCATCGTGTCGAGCTGGTTCTGCATGTTCTGGCGATTCAGCTTCCAGCTGATCGTCCGGCCCTCCTCGTTCAGCTTCTTGTAGAGCGTCATCAGGCCGACCTCCAGGGGGACGTTGTAGTTCTCGGCAAAGATGCGGGCCGCCTTGTAGGGATGCTGATACATGTACTGCACGCACAGCGTATGGGCCAGGAGCATCCTGCTGGCGAGCTTCGGGTGCTTTCTGGCGAAGTTGTAGTTCATGCAGACCTTGCAGCACGTCCCGTGTCCATTCTTCCTGTCCGTGTTCTGGCGGACCATGACCCAGCCCGTCTTCTCGTGCTCGGCCATGGAGCCCCACGGGTCGCAGCAGGTGAAGGCATCCAGCTTGCCGGCAACCATCGAGAAGTAGGCGTCCGCGTCGCTCATCGAATAGTTCTCGTACTTCTCGATGTCGTTCGGGATCCCCAGCTGGTCGGTCCACTCCATCCAGTTCATCGAGTTGGCGGGGTCCCCGCCCGCAGCCACCTTTTTGCCGATCAGGTCCTCCGGCTTCTTGATGTTGAAGCTGCACACGAGGTACTCCGCGCCGCCCGTGTGGTTCTCCGCCGCGATGAAGAGCGGCGTACCGACCTGCACGGCACGCAGCGTCGTCGTCCAGCCGGCGTAGGCCATATCCATCCGGCCGGCGCTCATGGCCTCGGGGACCTTTCCGTTTCCGGTGATCTCCACCTTCATCCCCAATGCCTCGAAGATGCCGGAGTCCTTGCCGACGCAGGCCGCCGTCATGTGGTCGCAGTTGTAATACCCCAGGTTGACCGTGTAGCTGGCGTCCTCCTCGGGAAGGGGCTCCAGGTTGTATTGGGCGACCATGGCCGGCACCGGGTCGTCCTTCTCGTCGGAGGCGGCCGCCGGACCGTTCGCTCCGAGGACGCAGACCAGGGCCACCAGGGCAAGAGCGCAGAAACGGAATTTTTCGTTCACGTTCAACTTCACGTTCAATTTCAACTTCAACAACTTCAACTTCAACGCCTCCAGTATTTCCATAAAATCCGCCAAAACGGAAAAGTCAACAGCATCCGTCCATGCCGTCGCCGAAGAGGCTGATCCACTCCCCGTCGACGAAGCGAAAGACGGCGTATCCGATGTAGATGCCCTTTTGTCCCGACACCAGCAGCTCGACCGGCGGGACCTCGTCGATATCGCGCCACTGCAGCCGGCAGTTCTCCAGAGGGGCGCGCACCGGCGCGGAGAGGCGGAAAGCGCCGCCGTCGGAGTAGACTGCGACCATATGGTTCTTGTCCCTGTCCTCGCGATAGACGACCACGAGGTCCTCGATGCCGTCCGCATTGCAGTCTCCAAGCGTCGTCAAAAGGATCTCCCTGTCGGGGAGGCTCTCCCGGAAGACCGCGATCAGGGGATGGCTGGTCACGGGCAGGGAGACGTCCTCCGCTCCGCCAGGCGCCGCGCCCGGACCAGGGAACGCCAGAAGGAACGCCAGAGGGAACAGGGCGCGGAGAAGGGCTGCGCCCCGCGGAACGAGGCGGGTCATGCCCCCCTCCTGCGCAGGGACCGCCTCCACTGCAGAGTCCAGCCGTATCCGCCGATGCAGAGGACGAGGATTGCGCAGAAGACCTTGAACCCCTCGGGGAAATCGATGGAGATCCTGCTGACGAAATCGATCTTGCCTTGCGAGCGCGTCAGATCGAAGACCGGCCTGAAGTTGTCCGACAGGAGGAAGTTCGTGATGTAGCCGAAGGCCAGGCCGAACAGGACGAGCATGCCCGTATAGATGGTCACCGCCCTTTTGCCGATCAGCCGCCAGATGCTGACCATCTCCGGGAAATTCGTCGCCACGCTCGAAAGGAGAAACGTCACGGCGACGCCGGGCGCGGCGCCGGCGCTGACCAGCGCCGCGATGAACGGGATGTGTCCCAGCGCGCAGACGTACATGACGCACCCCAGCAGGGTGATCCCCAACAGCGACATCAGGCGCGGGTCGCTCAGATAGTCGAGGATGAACGACGTGGGGACGACCGTCAGCAGAAGCGCGGCGAACGCGGTGCCGACGACGATGAAGCGGCACGTCTGCACCGCAAGGTCGTTGAATCCCCATTCGATCCCCCCGCGGATGCGCTGCATCAGGGGCGGGAGCGCCGGTCGGTCCTCCCGGTCGGAGGGGGCCGCCGCCAGGCCTGCGGCCGCGGGCGACTGGAGCTCGGGGCCCCCCAGGGCGTTTCCGACGATCCCGATCCCGAAGGGGATGATGAAGCCGCTGAACAGGTAGATCGTCGCGATCTGCGGCCCCAGCATCGCATAGGCCAAGATGACCGCCGCCGGGTTGATGATCGGAGTCGCCACCAGGAACGCCAGCGTCGGGCCGAGGTAGGCCCCGGAATAGTACAGGCCGAGGGAGAGCGGCACCACCCCGCAGCTGCAGATGGGGAGCAGCATCCCGGAGACCGTCGCCTTGACGATGGAGGACAGTTTCTTGTTTCCGAGCGACCGCTGCAGCGTCTCCGGGCGCAGAACGGCGTGAAGGACGCCGCAGAACAGGAAGCTCAGGATCAGCCACGGTCCGCTGGTCTCCAGCATCCCCCAGGAGTATTGGCAGAACTGCCGGCCGTATTGAAGGAGGAGCCTCATAGCTCCTCGCCGATCGCTTCCGATATGACCTTCTCGATGGTACGGCGGTTCAGGTCCTCGTAGCGGTCCTTGCCGTCGACGATCATCGTGCCGCGGGTGATGGGACCGTACTTGGGCAGGTAGTCGAAATCCTTTCCGGCGTAATAGATTTTGAGGTCGATCTTCTCCGGGAAACGCTTCTGCAGTTCGTTGAGGACATCCACATGGCCGTCGCAGCACGGACACGTATTGATAAACTCGACCTTCGTCATGATAAATCATCCCCCCAGATTATAAAGCGAGATGGAAAAGTTTCGTTCCTCGATTGCCCCTTCACAGGCGTTTAGGGTGCTTCTGCCGTATTTCGGTCAAGCGCGTCCTGTCATCATCTCGATGAGGCCCCCGACGGAGCCCCGGTCTCCGGGATGCCCTGATCGCCGCTACCGCAAAGCCACCGGCGTGGCTCCCGCGGCCGCCTATTTGAGCTCGAGCGTCACCTTATAGGTGAAGTCCTTGGGGCTGAACCAGTTCCTGGGGGCCCCGTCGACCTCCGCGTAGGGGTACATGAAATAGGTCAGGGGCGTCTTGCGGGTCGCCTCGCTCAGCACCGTCCCCCGCGTGTCGCGGTTCAGGGCGATGCGGAAGAGGTCGTCCCCGGCCCAGAAGAACTCCTTCAGCTTATCGGCGTCCTTCAGCTCCACCTTGTCCGCCAGCATGGCCTTGCGCACGTCCGCGGGGTCGGCGGGGACCCAGCCGGTTCCCGGAAGGTAGAACTCCGCCCAGCAGTGGTAGTTGCCCGTGATCTCCCCCGTCTTGGGCGCCGCGATCCTGAGGCCGTACACGTCCCGGGCGGGAATGCCCGCAGCCCGGGCGAGCGTCACGAACACCGCACTGATGTCGGCGCACTTGCCGCCGCCCTTCAGGTCCTGCAGCGTGCGGATGGGAAGCCCCAGGCCGCAGCCCTCCTTGACGCCCTCGTCGCGGAAGGTGTTCTCCACCACCCAGGAGTAGACTGCGTAGGCCCTCTTCAGGATGGAGGGCTCCTCCTTCATTTGGGCCCCCACCTCCGCGAAGAGGGGATCCTCCGAGGGAACGGACGGCGACGCCTTGAGGAAGGGAAGGACCTCCACGGGGAAGGGGGTCCGGGTCTCGTCCAGGGTCCCGAACTTAGCGTAGTGCGAATCGACGTCGAAGCGCATCGTCAAGGCCGGAGCCTTGGAGGGCTTCACCCAGGAGGCCCGGAGATAGAGCGCACCGCTTTGAGGCTCCCTCTCGACCCCCATGCTGTCTGCGTCGCTCTTCAGCGTCATCCCGGAGATCGTCTGAAAGGCGTCCGAGAGCGGATAGGGCAGCCAGGCCTCCGCCCGTTCGGCCTTCTCGGCCCCCGAGAGGACGACCTCGAAGGTCACCGTACCTCTGTGCGCCGCGGGGGCGGGAGAGGCCACCGACAACACGGCGATCGAGACCGACGCCAACAGCGCAAGCAATCCTTTGAAAAGGCTTTTCCTCATGACAAGAACACCTCGTTTCAGTTTTTCCCCGTCTCGATGGGGAGCTCGGGAACGTTGCTCCATTCGATCCAAGAACCGTCGTACACCTCGAGATGGGGGTACCCCAGCAGCTCCTTCAGGACCTGGTCGGCCCGAAGTCCGTGCTCCTGCGGAATTTTGCAGGCGTATCGGGCGAAGGAGTACGCGCCGTGCAGGGCAACCGGAGGCCTGAAAATACGGTAGGGCCCGGCCGCTCGAGCACACAAAAGCCATCGTGCCCCATCGAAGGCCGGCCCGGCCGCCGAAAGGCAATTCATCCGCACAGATACAGGGAGAGATGGGAAATCCTGAAGGGGAGGATAAAAAAGAAGAGGTCGCGCCCGGCGGCCTCTCAAAGATCAACAGCAATGACGAGCAAAAGAGGCACGTCAGCCTTTGAAGAGCTCGGCCCGAACGGACGACTCCGAAGGAATCCCATCACGGCATGCATCCCGTGCATCCAGACCGCTTCCTCAGGTGAATCCGCACTGCCGCATTCGGGCCTCCTCCTCTCTTGGATGATCGTCGCCGAGCCTTTCGCGGTGTTTATACCCCATAGCCGACGGAATGTCAACCGACAGGCCCGGCGGAACCGGCGCTCAGTCCACCGGGCCGCCCCTCAGCCAATCGGACAGACGCCGCCGGAACTCCGACGCGCCTCCATTGACGTTTTGCGCAAAGACCGTCCCGCCCTTCAGGGCAAGCCGCGTCAGGATGGCGAGGACCTGTCTCTGCCGGTCGGGCGACAGTCCGCGCGCGGCTCTCAGGACGGCAAGGGCGCTCTGCACGGGGGCCTGGCGCATCTCCTCCAGGGTCCGCGAGCCCGTGGACTCCAGGACGCCGAAGATGGACTCGACGAAGCGGCGCTTCTCGCCGTCCGAGAGGTCCGCAAGCCAGTCCCGAACGGAGCGCTCGAAGAACACGCTGAAGCCGCTCCTCTCCTCCGCAGGGATGAAACGGTTCCCCCGGACCAGCCAGGACAGCGCGTCGTGCGCGGTCGGGCCCCTGTTGGAGCTCCGAACGATCCTGTGGTCCACGGCGCTGTCCATCAGGATGCCGACGAGGGAGTCCTCCGGGATGATGCTGACGATCCGGGGGGCGAGGTCCCGGTAGGCCGGCAGCCGCGTGACGGCGTTCGCGAAGCCGGGGCCGTCGTTGGTGAAGACGTCCCGAATCCTCCTCCGAACCCCCTCGTCGCAGAAGACGGAGGCGTAGACGGCGAAGTTGCCGCCCTTGGAGTGTCCGCCCACGCGGATCGGCAGGGAGCCGTCGCGGAAGCGGTCGTTCAGGTACTCCACGGCCATCCTCTGGCCGGGCGTCTCGGTCAGGTAGCTGAAGGTGAAGTCCTCCTTCCACCCGACCAGGCTGTTGTCGGTGCCCCGGAAGGCCGCGTAGACCGTGCCGTCGCCCGGCCACAGCGTGACGGCCGCCATCTGCACGCTCTCCCTCACGGAGACGTGGTTGCGGTACCAGGCCATCCGCATGTCCCGATACCGGACGGAATCCGCAAGCGGGTCCAGCAGCAGCGGAGCGGGGCCGGTAAAGGTCCTCCTGCCCCGCACCTCCGCGCGCGTGTGCAGGCGAAAGTACCGGTCGCGAACCGCGCGGACGGAGACGGGCTCGCCCTGCGGCGCCACGACGCCGTCGAAGTCCGTATACGCCAGCTCGGCGAGGACGAGGTTGTCCACCTCGTTGAACGGGTCCGTGGAGAAGGGGACGTCGCCGCGCCATTCCAGGTAGTCGAAGATGTTCGCCAATCGTCCTCCCCTCCTCCGCTTTCCTCGATGGCCCCTCATGCTCCCCGGGACAGGAGGGCGGCGGACGCCAAAAGGGGCGGACTTCGGCCCGCCCCTTGGATTTTCGATCACGGCAGCGCCGTCTCGCGGTGTTTATACCCCATCGCCGGCGGAATGTCAAACGGCGCGGGGCGCGGATGTCGCTGCTCCGCGACAATGCCTCGCCGCAAACGGAATGGCCGGAGAAAGGAACCCATCCTCACCCGCGCCGAACGGTTTCGGCGCCGCGTACCCGGGCCATCCTCCTGCCGCGATCAGTTTTTCCGCCACAACGGAACCTGCGTGCCGTGCTTTTCCTTCCTGAAGTATTCCGCCAGGTCGTCGCACTGCACCGCTTCCGCAATCTCCCGCGCCCACACCGCATCCTTGTCCTCTGCCCTGACGACAAAGCCGACCGCGTACTTTTCATTGTCATCGGACTGGCAGACGAATTTCTCGGCGGACATGCCGGCATTCACCATGTGCCCCGCGGCCAGGCAGATTCCATCCACGTCCCCGATGGCCTGAGGCAGAACGGACATCTCCGCCGTGATGAACTTGATCCAGAACCGTGGTCACCTCCGCTTCGGGATCGAGGGCGATCAGCTTCTGGGCCTCGAGCATCCTGAGGCCCCTCGCCTGATTGGTCGCGTCATTGCACAGCCCGATCGTGGCCCCTTCCGGGAGCTGATCCACGGTGCTCCACTTGCTGGAAAACATGGCGAACAAAGGATAAAAGGTCTTGGGCTGAACCATAACAAAGTCTGTCCCCTTGTCCCTGTTGTAGTTCTGCATGTAGGGCTCGTGCTGGTACCAATTCATGTCGATGCTGCCCTCGGCGAGCGCTACGTTCGGCTGTACGCTGTCGTCGAAGATGACCGGTTCCACCTTATAGCCGAGAGCCTCGATCTCATCCTTGGTGGAGCCGATCTGATCCACCATGTCCGCGCGCACCCCGATCTTCACATGGGGCTTGATCCGGGCTCCCGGCGATGCCGTCTTCTCCGCCTGTCCCGACGCCAACGCCGGACCGCAAAACAAAAACACAAGCAGAGCCCCCACAAAAATTCTCACATTCCTCATCGTGCCTTCCCCCTTCATCATACTTTCCTCGAAGTTCCCGGATGCCCGCTTACTTTATCTTTCTGTAAATCCAGTCGCCCAGGTATTGGATCAGGACCACCAGGGCGACCAGGATCAGGACGATCGAATACATGATCTTTTCGTTGAAGTTCTGATATCCGTAGGTCAAAGCGACCGCCCCGAGCCCTCCCGCCCCGACGGCGCCGGCCATGGCCGTAGCGCCCAAAAGGTTGATGATGGCCAGACACAGCCCCGACACGATGGAGGGGACGGACTCCTTCAGCATCACCTTCAGAACGATCTGGCTCCGGGACGCGCCAAAGGATCGGGCGGCCTCGATCAAGGCCGGATCGACCTCCTTCAGACTGTTCTGAAAGGTACGCGCTATAAAGGGAGTGCAGGCCACCGTCAAGGGAACGAGAGCGGCCGTATCCCCGATGGACGACCCCACGATCAATCGGGTGAGCGGTATGATGGAGATCATCAGGATGATGAAGGGAAAAGAGCGGATGACGTTCACGATGAAATCGAGAATACGATTGACGAAAATATTTTCGCAAAGCCCGTCCTTCTCCGTCACGACCAGGATAACCCCAATCACGAAGCCGAAAACGACCGACAAAAGCCCGGAGATGAGGAGCATCTTGAGGGTGTCGAAAATAGCGGGCAGTATCAGCATCTGAAAAATCTGCGCAAAACTGTATCGGGACAGGGCCATGGCTATTCATCCTCTTCCGGTTCGTCGTTCCGATCTTCCGCTTCCGGCAAAAGCTCCGCCCAACTGACGCCTTTTTCCGTCAGGTAGGCGGCGACCCTGCCCATCTGGCCGTCATCGACGTTGATGACAAAAATCCCCAGCCTGTCGTCCTCAAACGATTGGATTTTTCCGCTGACGATCGGGAACACGCATTGCAGATCCGCATACATCCGGCCGAACAATTTCCCCTCGTCCAGGTTGTTCAGCAGATGCGCCACCTGAATGTTGTGTCCCTGCTCCGGGAGCCTCGCTTTTTCCTCCCCCAAAAGCCTCATGAGCGACCTTGGCTGCTCGATGAAGATGTCCTTGACGGGTCCCTGCACGGTGACTTCGCCGTGCTCCATGATGCACGCCCTCCGGCAAATCTTGCGTACCACCTCCATCTGATGGGTCACCACGACGATGGTGATGCCGATCTTCCGGTTGATCTCCTTAAGCAGATCCAGGATGGACAAGGTCGTCTTGGGGTCCAGCGCGGAGGTGGCCTCGTCGCAGAGCAGGATATTCGGCTCCATGGTTAGAGCGCGCGCGATGGCGACCCGCTGCTTTTGGCCGCCGCTCAAGTTCCTGGGCCTCACGTGTGCTTTTTCGGAAAGCCCCACCAGGTCGAGCAGCTCCCGGACCTTCTTGTCGATGCCGGCCTTGGGATACTTCCAGCACTTCATCGGCAGCGCCACGTTGTTGTAGACGGTCTCGCGCTCCAGGAGGGAAAACTGCTGGAATATCATGCCGATACGCCGGCGCAGGTTCCGAATCTCCTTCTCCCTCAACCCTTTGATCTCGCGCCCGTCCACCCTCAGGCTCCCCGACTGGTAGTCCGTAAGGCCGTTGATACACCGGAGCAGCGTCGATTTTCCGGCCCCGCTCCGTCCAACCAGCGCATAGATCTCACCGTCCTGGATCGTGACGCTGATATCCTTCAAAACCACTGCCTTGTCACTGTCCCAAACCTTGTGCAGATGCTCTATCTCGATCAATGCAATTCCTCCGCCCCCGGCAAAATACGCTTTCTTTTTATGACGGACGTTTTTGACGACTGTCGTCCGGCAGCAGCGGACAAGCGCCATAAGGCCGCCACGCCAACGACACGGCTTCGTGAACGTCGGGAACCGCTGTCTCAGCTTCTCGCGCCCGCCTCAATGCAAATGGGATAGATGCCGCCGTCGAACCGGCAAAAAAGTGGGGACAGGAAAAGATGCGGCAAGAAAATTCTTTTCCGCGTCAAAAATACCGATGCTGACGCGGATTCCGTCAAAAAACTGATCAGGACAGAGCGGAATTTTCAAGAAAAGTCTGAATGAGCCGGATCCCTCCACGCGCAGCCCGCGCGGCGACACGATGCACTCCGTGCACCCTTATCGGCGCATCACGTCACGGCATAACGCATGGCGATCCTCCTTCCCGCAAGAGAACTTCCCAAAAGGGATGAGCTGAATTTTATCCGCGGCAACTCTAACAAAAGAGCTAAGGGCTGTCAAGGAAGACTTTTCCGCGTCCGTGACAGACGGACTTTGTCCTTTTCTATCCCGATGCCCGCGACCCGTTACAGCCCGTTCCCGGCATTCCCCCTACCCCGAGGAGATGGGGAGCGGGAGAAGACGGGTCCGCTGCTTCGGTCCATTCTAACCGTAAAGCCCACTCGGCAAGCGGACCGCGGCATGCCACAAACGTAAAATGTCTCCCCAAAAGGCTCATCTTTTCTATCTGGAAAAATATCGGTACAGCACGCGGGTAAACGCGGGGACGTTGATCCGGGGAGCCTGCGCGCCGTTTGCGACGGCATACTCGCGCTCCCGGTCGATGCAATCCGCGGCGTGGGCGATGAGGTCGGCGCCAGTGACACAGTGAAGCCCAGTTTTGCAGCGAAAGAGACGGGCCAACAGCTCCACCGCCTCCATGCTGTTGACCAGAGCGAACGCCGTGAACATGCAAAGGCCCAGGTTTTCAAGGACAAAGATCTGGCAGTACATCAACTCCGTGTCGTCGACGTCCGGAAGGTTTTTATACTCCAAGGCCATCTTCACCTTAAAATGGCTCTCGTCCGCGATCGCGGGACTGTCCGTCAGCGAGCGCAGCGCTTCGTTGCGGGGAAAGGCCGCGGCTATCCCCTCCGTACGGGAACCGACCAGCCGCCCCACGGCGCTGCCGCGCTCGATCTCATCGACGAGAGCAAGCAGCCCAGACCGGCTGGGCTCGAGCCCAGTCGCGGCAAAATAGCTCCTCGCTGCCGTGACGAACTCGGGCAGCACCAGGCACAGACTGCGGAGCCTCCGCTGGAGCTCCGATACGAACGGGCCGTCGTCTATCGCGAAGCAGCTCTTCAGGGCCGCCTCGAGCTCGCTCTGATCCGGCGCGTCGTAGCATTTCCCCCCATCCGCACCATGCCGGTTCAGGCAGCCCACCACGCACATGGGGGCACAGCAGTAGTTCTTCTTGCGACCTGTAGGGATCCCTCCGGAGGAGGATACATCAAGGGTTCGCCTCTTCCTCCTCCTCTCCAGGGTCCCCCCTTCCCCAAGAAGCGTCAAAAGAGCCTTCGACCCCTGGGAGGGCAGAGCCGAGCCACAGACCTCGTTTCGGACGATTATGGAGGCAAGTTCCTTGCCCGCCCTGGCGAACTCCCCGGGTGCGCCGCACTCCCTGGAGAAGTAGCCGCCACCGGTAACCACCACCGCGCGCAGCCCCTTGCTTCCCGGGATATCGCCGAATCCGCTTCGGGGACAGTTGTACTCCGGCTCCCCGTCGGGGTAAGTGCAAAAAAAGGTGGAGAGCGGCAGCCTCATGTCCCCCGCCATACCCGTGCCGACGATAGCCGCCTCCCGGCCGAACCGGCCCTTCAGTACGCTGATCACGCCGTCGGTATACAGGCCGCCGAGTTCGTGCATGTGGAGCAGCTCCGCCCCACCGCTGCCGATGTGCAGCACGGCATTGCCGTCGTCATCCCTCCCCTTGACGACCAGCGCGCACACGTTCAAAGAGCCGAGCTTCTGCGGCATGTTGCCCGTAACATTGCAGACCTGAACGAAGGATGAGCTGCCTTTGGTCAGGATCGTCATCCGCCCCGCACTGGGGGCGCGGCAGCCGGCAAAGAGGCCCGGCACGAACACCAGCGCGTTCTCCGGAGCATATCGATCCGTTCCCGGGGGCGTAGCGTCCGCAAGCAGCTTCAGAGCCAACCCACGGCCGTAGAGTCCTTCTCTGCGGATGTCGTATTCCCTCTGTTCGACGTGTCCCGTCGAGAGGTCCACGCTGTAGATCCTCTCCATGGCCTTCACCCTTTCCGCACGCGTTGAGTCCGGGGCTGCCCCATGAAAAAACCGCCCCCGCAGGCGTACAGCTCGATATCCCCGTATACTCGGGACAGCTTCCCCTTGATCGCGTCCTTCGAAGCACCCTTCATCCTGATCTCGCCGACCAGCCTCCCGGCCTCGAGCAACAGTAGCCGGTCACAGTAGCGCATAGCGAAGTTGGGGTCGTGCAGGCTGATGAGTCCCGCCTTACGCTCGACGTGGATGATCTCGCGGAGCTTCCCCAAAACCTTCTGGCGGTTCAGGAAATCCAAGGCACTGTCGGGCTCGTCCATGAGCATAACGGGAGTGTTCTGGACGAGGCACCGGGCCAGGATGACGATCTGCCTCTGCCCCTGGCTCAGCGCCCCGAAATCCTTCTGCGCCAGTGGAGCGCAGCCCAGCCGCTCCAGCGTGCCCAAGGCGGCCTTCCTGTGCGCTGCCGACGGAGACTCGAACAGGCCAAGCCAGGCGTTGAAGCCCATCAGCACCACTTCGAGCACGGTCTTGCCGCTCATCCGGCCGCAGACCTGCGGAATGAAGGCTATGAGCCGCGCGCGCTGCTTTTCGTTCATGCCAAAACAGTCCTGCCCGGCGACGACACAGCTCCCGGTCATCGGCAACAGGCCGCAGGCCGCCTGCAATATCGTCGTCTTGCCGCTCCCGTTGAGACCCAGGAGCGCGCAAAACTCCCCCTCCCGAATGCCGAGGCTTACCCCATGGACGATCTCCTCACGGTCGTAAGCGACGCGCATGTCGCGGAGCGAGAAGATATCCCTCACGGAAGCCTTCCCCTTCTGCCGCACATGAAGTAGAGCAGCAACGGCACGCCTGTCGCCGTGGTGAGGATCGATATGGGCAGTTCGGCGCTGTAGAGGACCCGTGCCAGAACGTCCGCAGCCAGAACCACGAAGCCTCCCGTCAATCCACTCAGACAGAGCGTTGCCGCATTGTTCCGCCTGAGCATAAGCCTTGCGGTATGAGGGGCGATCAGGCCGACGAAGGCAATCAGGCCCGTGACGCTGACGATCGACGCGACGAGCAGAGTCGAGAGGGCGAGCACGGCTGTCCTCACACACTTCAGCCGTACCCCCAGCGCGCGGCACTCGTCCTCGCCCAGGCCCATCAGATCGATCTGGCGTCTCAGCAGGAGCAGGCCGACAAGCCCCGTCAAGAACATCGGCAGTACGGACAGTAGTTTGGAGAGCGTGATATTGCCGAAGGTGCCCATTTCCCAGTATTCCATGGCCGCAAGTTCGTTTTCCGGGTCCGCAAAGTACTTGAGCGCCATGATCGTAGCCCTCGACAGAGCGTTAATCACGATGCCCGACAGGATGTAGGTGGAGGTGGAATGGGACTGCGTGGCCCTGACCAGCAGCATAACGCACCCCACTGCAGCCATCCCACCCCAGAAAGCGCCCACGGCAATGGCCGGAACGCTCGACGCGGATACCGCCACGATGGCGGTTGCGGCGCCGAGATTGGCGCCCCCCGCCACTCCGATGATGTCCGGCGAGGCCAGTGGATTCTTGAAGATCGTCTGATAGACGCTACCGGCAAAGCCAAGGCCGATCCCCGCCAGTAAGGCCATCAGGGCACGCGGCAGACGCAGCGTGAAGAACACCTTGCGCATCATCGGGTCCACGGCGTCGCCGCCCTGAAGGAGCGCAAGGATTTCCTCGGGGCGAATCCGGTACCTTCCCACGCAGATCGAGACCGCCAAGGCGGCCAGGATTGCCAGCACCACCAGGGCAAATACGGGAACGACCGGCCGTCCAGGGGTTCCGGAAACGTTCATGGCGTTTTGCGCCGCGTGCTCGGGGTTCCGCCGAGGCTCCCAGGGACGGTGCGGAACCGTCCTACCTTTTGGGCGAGAGGACGGAGGCGTCCATGTCGAAGCCGTAGAAGGTTTTGTAGAAATCCGCCGCATCCGCCGCAAACTCCTCCGGGGAATAGACCTCGGGGTGCAGCGTCGACAGCATCCAGAGCATCCCCAGGACGCCCGAGGGGACGGGGGAATCCCACGCCTCGAAGCCCGACGGCATGTTGTACACCCTGCCGTCCCTGACGGCCCCGACCTCCGCGAGGTTCCTGTCCGCGGCGACATCCCGGGCCGTGAAGCCCGGCTGTCCGTTCGCCATGTTGTTGGTGGGGATGACGATGACGTCGGGGTTCATGGAGAGAATCTGCTCGTAGGACACCTTGGCCCAGGAGTCCCCGTCCAGGACGCTGCCCGCGTTTTTGCCCCCTGCGGAGGCGATGAGCGAGGCCTGGTACATGTCACGCGGCGCGGTGGTCATGTAGGAGCCTGGGCCGCAGAGATAGACCACGGGCCTCTTCCCTTCCGGGATATCCGCCGTCAGCCTTCCGACCTTCGCGATGACCTCGTCGTATCGGGCAACGAGTTTCTTCGCCGACTCGCCGGCGCCGGTCAGGGCCCCGATGAGGGCGATCATCTCGACGAGGCGTTCGTGGTCCTCGGGGTTTACGACGATCACGGGGATATCCATCTCCGCGAGGGTGGCCGCGTAGTCCCTGGCCCTCTTGGGAAGGATGACCAGGTCGGGCTTCGCCGCGATGCAGGCCTCCAGGTCGAAGGCCTTGGCGGACCCCACGTTTCCGACGGTTCCGATCAGCTCGGGCGCCGCAAGTCTGTAGATGGGGCGCGCATCTATCTTTTCCTCGACGGCGACCAGCTTCCCCTTCAGGCCGAGGGCCAGGCAGGTGGAGGACGAGATATAGTAGCCGGAGACGATGCGCTCCGCGGGGGCCTTCAGGGTCACGGTCCTGCCGATCTGATCCTTTACCGTTATCGGGAATCCGGCGGGCGCCTGCTGCGCAAAACCCGCGCTCGCGCTCGAAAGCATCGACACCATCAAGAGCAGTACGGCAATTTTTTTCATGCTGATCTCTCCTTATCGTCCGGGGACGGTCCGGGCCTTCGTCTCGAGACGACCGCAGGACGCCGCCCGGCTTTCCCTCCCCGCTGTCCCGGTCCCCCGTCCACGGACTTGGGACCGGCCTCCGAATGAATCGGGCCCTACCCTTTCTTCGACATGCTCTCCAGAAAACGCCGCAGCCGGGGATTGGGGTCGGACCATATCTCCTCCGGGGCCCCGATCGCCGCGATACGCCCCTCGTTCATGAAGGCGATGCGCGTCGAGACCTTCCGCGCGAACTCCAGCTCGTGGGTGACGATGAGCATCGTGCGCCTCTTGTCGGCGAGCAGCCGGATAACGTCCAGGACCTCCCGAACGCGTTCCGGGTCCAGCGACGAGGTCGGCTCGTCGAAAAGCATGATGGGGGCATGGACCGCCAGAGCGCGTCCTATCCCGATCCTCTGGGCCTCCCCGCCGCTCAGCTGGATCGGATAGGCGTCGGCCTTGTCCTCCATCCCCACGAGCGCGAGGATCCGCATGGCCTCCTTCCCGGCATCCCCGCGGGGCATCCGCTGCACCGTGACCATCGGCTCCAGGATGTTCTCCAAGGCGGTCTTGTTGACGAAAAGGTTGTGGTTCTGAAAGACCATCGAGAAGGATCGCCTCAGGCGGTGCAGGGACGCCCTTCCCAGACGCCGGAGGTCGAAGGGGGGAGCCTCGTCGATGCGGAGCGTCCCCTCGTCGGCCCGCTCCAGCCCGATGAGGCAGCGCAGCAGGGTCGACTTCCCCGTCCCGCTCGGCCCCAGGAGGGAGAGCACCTCCCCGTCCCGGACCTCGAGGTCTATTCCATCCAGCACCCTTTGTTCTCCAAACGATTTCCTCAGCCGGGATATCCGAAGCATGCAGCCCCTCCTAACGCCGGTATGCGCGGCTCAGCCGAAGTTCCAGGCGGCGCTGCACGCGGGTCGCGAACGTGATGATGAGCCAGTACATCAGCATGGCGGCCGCATATCCCTCGAAATAGCGCAGGCCGACGGCGCTCTTCATCTTCGCGACGGCCATCAGGTCCACGACCCCGACGGTGAAGACGACCGACGATCCCTTGATCGTGTCGATCAGGTTGTTCGAGAGCGGGGGGATCGCGATCCGCAGCGCCTGCGGAAGGACGATGCGCCGCATCAGCTGTCCCTCCGTCATGCCGATGGTCAGGGCGGCCTCCCTCTGCCCCTCGGGGACGGCGTTCAGGGCCCCGCGCAGGGTCTCCGACATGTAGGCTCCCATGTTCATGGCAAGGCTGACGACCCCGGCCCAATACGAGCTCAGGCTCCGGAATGCCGGGAAGAGCACCGGCATCCCGAAGTACAGAAAGAACATCTGCGCGATCAGGGGCGTTCCCCGGAAGATCGACAGGTAGACGCGCGACAGGCCCTTCAGGAGCGGCATATCGTAGTAGTCGATCATGGCGACGGCAAAGGCCAGCGCCAGCGCCCCCAGAAACGACAGGAACGATATGCAGAGCGTCTGCCAGACCCCCCACGGCATGGCCCTGAGGATATCGAGAAAAACCTGGAGGTCGAATCTCATCGGCGGCCCCTCCCCTACGGCACGTCGAACGAA
Organism: uncultured Fretibacterium sp.; assembly: GCF_938040765.1. Lineage (GTDB taxonomy): Bacteria > Synergistota > Synergistia > Synergistales > Aminobacteriaceae > CAJPSE01. The sequence goes on along the minus strand of NZ_CALIAA010000180.1, from coordinate 10,255 downwards.
AGCGGAGGCTTCGGAGCCTCGGTTCGCGCCATCCCGTCAGTCCGCGGAGGGATCTCGCGCCTCGCGCCGGAACGCGAACCCCGTGGCGGCGTAGAGGATGGCGAAGAGCGGCGAGATCAGGCTCAGGAAGACGTAGGGGATGAAGGAGGCATCGACGGAGAGCGCCCCCATCAGGAACAGGGCCGGGATCCCCCACGGAACGAGCACGCTTCCCAGGGTGCCCGCGTCCTCCAGGGTCCTCGAGAGGACCTCGGGGGCGATGCCCATCCGGTCGAAAACGGGCTTGAAGGTCTTTCCCGGGAGGATGATCGCCAGCATCATGTTGCCCGTCACGCCCAGAGTCGCGTAGCAGGCGGCGATCGTCGAGAGGATCAGCCCCAGGGCTCCCCTCACGTGGCGCATCAGGGCTTCGATGATGACCGAGAGCACGCGGCTCTGTTCCAGGAGCCCTCCCATGGCCATGGCCCCGATGAGCATGATGAGCGTCCCCGACATCATGTCGATCCCGCCGCGGGAGAGGATCTTATCCACCATGGCGACCCCCGTGGCGCTGCTGTATCCGTGCATGGAGGCCGCCAGGAGGGCCTTGAACCCCAGCCCCTGAGAGAACGCGGCGCAGAGGCCGCTGCAGCAGATCCCGAGCGTCAGGGTCGCCAGAGCGGGGAGCCTGAACACCGACAGCAGGATCACGAGGACGGCGGGGATCAGCGTGACGGCGCCAAGCGAGAAGGTGCCCGCCAGGGTCGACCGGATCTCGTTCACCGTCTCCCAATTCACCTGGCCCGCCCCATAGTCCCTTCCGATGAACCAATAAAGCCCGAAGGAGATCACGGCCGCGGGGAGCGTCGTCCAGAGCATGGACCCGATGTGCTTGAAGAGGTCGGTTCCGGCTATGGCCGGAGCGACGTTCGTCGTGTCCGACAGGGGGGACATCTTGTCGCCGAAGAAGGCGCCCGAGGCGATGGCCCCCGCCGTCATGGCCGATGGGACGCCGAGGCCGAGCCCGATGCTCATCAGGGCCAGGCCGACCGTGCCGATCGTCCCGAAGGAGGTCCCCGTGGCGAGGGACGTGATGCAGCAGATCACGAAGGTCACGGGGAGGAACATCTCGGGATAGATCAGGTGCAGCCCGTAATAGATGATCGTCGGCACGGTCCCGCCCACGATCCACAGGCCGATCAGCATTCCGACCAGGATGATGATGCAGACAGCCGCCAGACTCTGCGATATCCCCTGGACGATCCCCTGCTGGACGCTCCTCCACGAGCTGCCGAGCAGCAGCGAGACGCAGGCCGCCGCCATGGCCCCCATGGCCAGCGGGGCCGTCATGCCCACCTTCTGCCGGATACCGACCACGATCACCGCAATCACGAAGGCGAGGGCCCAGACCGCCTGGGACAGGGAGGGCCTCCGCTGATGCTGCCGTTCCGATTCCACCATTTTCTGCATTCGTCCTTTCCAGACAAGGCTTCAAGACAAAATCCGATATCGAAAGACGCTTCCCGCTCCCGGCAGGCTCTTCTTTTATTCGATCCGCCTCACGGTTACCAGGGTCTGAGAGCTGTTGGCCGTCACCGCCGGGTCCCGCGCGTGCTCCCCCAGGGGATAGAGGTTGTTGGGGTTGGCCCCGCCGTCGAACAGGCTGTAGCCCGGAAGCCCAAGCTCCTCGCACCCCTGCCAGAAACCGTGCAGGATCATGACCGTATCCCTGCGAATGTCCTCGGTGACCCTGGCCCGGACCACCATCGTCCCATGAGGGGAACGCACCTCCACCCTGTCGCCGTCGGCAACGCCGCAGCTCCGCGCCGCCTCGGGGTGAATCTCGAGCTCCGGCTCCGGCGCCATCCTCCGCAGGGAGGGGACGTTCCGCAGCCAGCTCGAGTTGTACATCACGGACCCGTGATGATCGGACAGGATCAAGGGGAACCGCTCCGCCAGGGAGGGCGTCGCCGTAACCCCCTCGGGAACCTCCCGCCACTCCGGGAGGGGCGAGAGCCCCGCGGCCTCGAACGCCTCGTTGTAAAGCGCGACCTTCCCCCTGGGGAGATAGGGCGATCGGTCCAGCCTGGGGCCGATCGCGCCGAAAAATTCCCCATACCTCTCGTAGGTCCGGGGCAGAACGGCCCCCGAGACCCCAAAGGGATGTTTTCTCAGCTCGGCCATGGACAGTCCCGTAGGCTCCAGCTGCTCGTCGAAGCTCCGCTCGGCGTCCCCGTCCCAGAAGAGGTCGGGGTATCCCAGCCGGCACCCCAGCTGGACCCAGAAGTCGGTGTCGGACCCATAGTCCCCCAAGGGCTCCACCGCCCGGGCGGGAGCCATCAGCCAGGGGCCCCACGACACCAGGGAATGCTCGCACTCCAGGAAGGTGGCCACGGGAACGACCAGGTCGGCGTACTCCATCTCCGCCGTCTCCATCACGTCCACCACGACGAAGAACCCCACCTTCTCCAGGGCGGCCCGGGTTGTCTTGGCCCCCCTGCCGCTCGCCAGAGGCTGAGTCCCCGCGGCGATCAGGGTTCGGATCGGATAGGGCTTCTCCGTGAGGATGCTGTCGAGGATCCCCTTGTAGGAGGAGGCCAGCCCCAGCTCCCACGGCTGGAGGCCGAGGGGCATCTCCGGCGCCACCAGACGGGAGGCCAGCTCCTCCGTGATCCGCTCCTTCAGCTCGATGTTCTTCAGTGCGGGCATCGAGAACCGAGGCGGCCACAAGTTGCCCCCCGGCCTCTCCAGGTGCCCCGTCAGGGCGATCAGCATGGCGATGGCCCGGGCGGCGTCGCTGCAGCCGGGCGCGTGCTCGATGCCGTTGCCCAGGTCGATGGCCGCCCGGGGCGTCGACGCGTAACGCCGCGCCACCTCGCGGATCCGCCCGGCCGGGACCCCCGTTATGCCCTCCGCCCATTGGGGCGTGTACTGCCGCACATGCTCCGCGAGCTCCTCGAACCCGAAGCACCAATCCCTCACGAAGTCACGGTCGTAAAGCTCCTCGCCGATCACCACGTGCAGCATGGACAGGGCCAGGGCCGCGTCCGTCCCGGGGCGCAGCGCCAGCCACTCGTCGGAAAAACGGCCCTCCCCGCCCTGGGTGGGTTTGATCACCACCACGCGCATGCCCCGCCGCCTGGCCTCCGTCAGGGCACGCAGCCCCCCCATCGGAGCACTGGCGCAGGTGGGGCTCCGGCCCCAGAGCAGCATCAGGTCGGCCTGGGCGTAGTCCGCGGCCGGAGGGCGATGGCCGCCCAGGGTGTAGGTGAAGGGCATGCTCCGCTGAACGTAGCAGATGCCGCTGTGGCCGTAATTCGGGCTTCCATGGGCCATCAGGAGGCGCATCATGTATCCGCAGTAGCTGCGCCTGGCCGGCGATAGCACGGCCAGAGATTCCGCCCCGTAGCGTTTCTTCTCGTCCAGCAGACGCTCCGCCAGAAGGTCGAGCGCCTCCCCCCAGGAAATGGGGACCCACGGCGCCCCACGGCGCCCTCCCTGCCGCACCAGGGGGGACTTCAGCCGCTGCGGGGAATAAAGCCATTCGGGGGCCGCATGGGCTCGGGCGCAGAGGCTGCCCCTGTTGTGGGGGGCCTCCTTCATCCCCTCCAGGCCGAGCAGACGACCGTCCCGCACCAGGGCTATCGCCCCGCAGCCGGTATCCTGACCGCACATGCGGCATACGGTGGGGACCCTCACGATCTCCCCCGGGGCTCGGGTCGGCAGGCGCTCGGGCCTCCTCGACGTCTCCCCGGCGCTTCCGGCCCCGAGGCGGAGCGTGCGGGATTCCATCTTCGCTTCGTTCATGCCGCGCGAAGGGGCCTATTGCCCCTTCTTGATGGAAAGGTCGACGCCGAGCCACCTCTCGGTCAGGCGTCCGATCGTCCCATCCGCGAGCATCGCCCCGATGGCCTCGTTGATCCTCTCGATCCTGGAGGCCATGGACGCATCCTCCTTGCGAAAAACAACCCCGACCTCCCTTTCCGAGAGATTCCCGGGAAGCTGGCGCAGAGAGAGCTTCATGAGCCTCATATCGAAGTGCTCCTGAGCCACCGAGGTCAGGTGCGAGTCGACTCGCCCCATGGCGACGTCCATGATCCCCGAGGTCCCGTCCCCATAAACCTTGGGAGTATACTTCTTCCCCTGCGCAATCAGGGCGTTCAGCTCCAGCTGCCCCTGCGCGCCGTCCTCGACCGCGACGACCTTCCCCTCGAGCTCCTCCACGGACTGGATGGGACTGTCCACCGCGACGAAGAACCCCAGCGGGTCCACGGCATAGGGCACGGAAAAGGCGAATTTTTCCTGCCTCTGCGGCGTAATCCCCATGAAGCAGGAGACGGCGTCCACACGGCCGGAATCAAGGGAACCGAACAGCCCGCTGAACCCCGAGGTCTCGAACTGAACCGTCAGGCCGGTACGGCGGGCAATCTCGTCCCAAAAATCCACCTCGAACCCGACATGAACTTTGCCCTCGAAATAACTGTATGGAGGAGCCGAGTTCGACGAGATCACGACGATCTTGTTCTCTCCCGGCTGATCGGCCGCGTCGGCCCTGCGGAGGTCCGTCCCGCGGAGGACGAACCCCGACATGACCGCAACGGCAAGGAGCCCAACCCAACCAAGTTTTCTGACGTTCATGATTTCCTCCCATGATCGTTTTCGATCTCATTGTATTTTTTGAAAAAAGCCAGGGTTATGCGGCACGCGGCAAAAGCGCCCGAGTCCCCGGCGGCCGGGGGCTCTCGGACAAAAAACGGGCCTGCATCGTGACGTGGCGATCCAAAGGGGGACAAGCCTTCCACTCCTGCGGGAAGAAGGGCATGAATCCACGGAAAAAATTATCGGGAGGAAGGATCAGACGGAGGCGGGAAAGAATCCGGACTCCCTCATGCGTCCCGACCCGGACCGCGGCAAAAATGCATCACGTGCATCGCCGGGGGCGCATCACGTCTCGGGACGGCGCATGGGGAATCCTCCTTTCTCCTGAGGTTGTCCGGCGGGGCTCTCCGCCGGAGGGAAGCATCGGGGAAACTCTAGCAGAAGCCGGGCCGGTCTGTCAATTCACCGGGCGCGGCGCCGGCGGAAAACGCGGGCCCCGCGCCATGCGCTCCCCCGCCCCCTCCGTCGGGCCCGGACGTCCACCGTCCTCTCCGGCCCCGGTGTACAATAGCCGTAAGCTCCGGACGGAAGGAGGGGCCCTTGTGCGGCTCCGATGATGGTTACGCCGCCTTGTCGCCCTCAAGATCGACGAGGAACCCCGCGAGGAGCACCGGAGAAGCATTCAATCTCCCGGCCTGAAATAACGCCGGGCCGGACTTTTGTCGAAGGCGAGGGAGCGGCGGATGCGGGAGATGCGCGGGAGGATAGGCGTTCTGTTCCGCGGCGGGACCGACGGAGCACGGGTGGCGGCCTATGTCCGAGGGGCCGCGGAGGCCGGGTTCGAGCTCAAGGCCATCCTGCCGGAGCGGGACGGCGATCCGCTGCTCCAGGCGGCGCTGTGCTACCGATTGCTCCAGCTCGACTACGACGCGGCGGTCGTCCACCCGGAGGACGCGACCAACCTGGCGGGACGAATTCGGGGCGCCCTGAGCCATCGTCCGGTCTTCGACGTGGGGCCGGGGACGCAGCCCGGCCTGCTCTCGGATGTCCCCGGCTACCATCCGGTTCCCGTCACGCCGGGGACGGACCTCGAGGAGGAGGTTCGGACGGTCGTGAACGCCCTGAGCGCCGCCGGGCTGTAGCTTCGGTTGTAGCTTCTCTTCCCCGGAGGCTCAGGGGCGGATATCGAACCGCACGGTCCCTCCGACGAGCGGCGGGGTCCTTTCGTCGCGGCTCGGGAGGACCGCCCTCAGGCTCTGTCCCTTCCACTCGATGCGCCACTCCACCGTGGCCCCCAGAAACTCCCGGCCCGTGAGGCGCCCCTCGAAGGTCCCATCGGGGGCGGGGACCACCTGGTCGGGCCGGATAAGGCGCCGCCGCCCCTTGAGCGTTACGGGAAACGCGTCGCCGATGAAATCTCCGATAAAATCGTCCGCGGGGGAAAAGTAGATTTCCTCCGGTGCGCCCGTCTGGCTCAGGTGTCCCCCATTCAGGACGGAGACACGGTCGGAGATCGAGAGCGCCTCCTCCTGGTCGTGGGTCACGTAGAGCATCGTGATGTCCACCGCGCGCTGGAGTTCCCGTATCTCCCGGCGCATCCGCACGCGGAGCCGGGCGTCCAGGCTCGACAGCGGCTCGTCCAGGAGCAGCACCGCAGGGTTCAGGACCAGGGCCCGGGCCAGGGCCACGCGCTGCTGCTGGCCGCCCGAGAGGTCCTGGACCCGCGCGTCGAAGCAGCCGGAAAGCCCCACCCGCTCGAGGACCTTCTCCGCCTCGTGCCGCCGTTCCTCCCGACCGACTCCCCGTACCCTGAGGCCGTAACCCACGTTATCCCCCGCCAACATGTGGGGAAACAGCGCGTGGTTCTGAAAGACGGTCGCGGTCGGCCTCAGCTCCGGGGCAAGGTACGTGATGTCCTTCCCGTCCAGAAGGACTCGGCCCTCGTCCGGGGCGATGAAGCCTCCGGCCACCTTGAGCGTCGTGCTCTTCCCGCACCCGGAAGGACCCAGCAGGGTCATCAGCTCGCCGCGCCGCAGGTCGAGGTTCAGACTCTCCAGGGCCGTGAAGGCCCCGTAGCGCACGGTAACGTTCCGAAAAGAAAGCATGTAAGCGTAAACCTCCTTGCGGCGGTTCAACCCTCGGCTAAAGGGCATCCCTCCGGGCGCTCAGCCGCCAGGCGAGTGCATTGACGCCTGCGACCACGGCGATCAGGAGGGTTCCCATCGCGGAGGCCGCACCGAAGTCTCCCTCGTTGATGGCCTCGAAGAGCTCGATCGACGCCACGCGCGCGTAGGGGCTGACCAGAAAGATGATGGGGCCGGTCGTCGTCATGGCCGCGCTGAAGGCGTTGAGGAAGCCCAGGCGCAGGAAGGGGCGGAGCCGTGGGATCAGCAGGTCCGTCAGCACCTGCCGGGGGCCTCCCCCCAGGTCCCGGACTGCCTGGACGAGCGCCGGGTCGATCTGGGCCAGTCCGGCCCTGGCCGCGCGGAGCGAGGGCGAGAGCTGGCGGAACAGGCAGTTCATGGCGATCAGGAAGGTGGGCCCCAGCTCGAAGGGCAGGCTGACGGAGACCAGGAGGTAACCGACGCCGAAAAACGTGCCCGGCATGAGGTAGGGCAGATCCGCGACGGTCTGGACCGTGCGGCGCAGGCCCGGACCCGTTCCCTCGAGCAGGGAGGCGATGACGGCGGCGAGGAGGCATCCCCCGAGCGCCGCGGCGAAGGAGCAGACGAGGCTGCGCAGGACGCTCCCCATCCGGAACCCGAGGATGGCGGAGAGGTGGCGCGTCGTGGGGGAGAAGTCCGTACCCCAGGTCTGGGTCACGCTCCCCAGAAGGATGAGCCCGTAGACCATGACCTGCAGGAGGACGAACGCCCGGGCCACGCCGTCCAGGACCGCCAGCAGACCGGCCGGCAGGCGGAGCGAGCGATCCTGCGTCAGGCCGAGAGATGGAGAAAACCCCTCGCCCGCCTCGGCACTCCTCAGACAGAGAATGCCCAGGGCCGGGAGGAGCAGCAGGATGTTCATGGCGCAGGCCAGGGGAAAGTCCCCCACGCCGACAAGGGTGGTGTAGGCCCGGGAGGCCAGGACCTGGAACCGGCCGCCAAGGAAGAGGGGCGTCCCGAAGTCCGACAGGGAGCGGACAAAGATCGTCAGGGCCGCCGCGGCAAGTCCCGGAAGGGCCAGCGGCAGGCTGACGCTCCGCAGAGTCCGCTCCGGGGAAGCGCCGAGGTCCAGCGAGGCCCGTTCGAGGGCCCCGTCCACCCGCCGCAGCGAGGCCGCGATCAAAAGGGCCGCAAGCCCGATCAGCGAGACCGTCTCCATGATCAGCACCCCATGAAAGCCGTAGGGGTTCCATTCGAAGCCCAGCAGCCTCCAGGTGACGAGCCCGCGCCGTCCGAAGAGCATCAGATAGGCCATCGAGCAGAGGAAGGGCGGGGAGATCGTGGAGAGCGCCAGGGCCGCCGTCACCGCACCGCGCCCGCGGCGTGGGCCGTAGACCAGCCTCAGGGCTATGGCGGTGCTGAGGGGCAGGGTGCACAGCGTCACCGTCCCGGAGAGGAGAAAGCTGTCGCGCACCAGCCCCGCGTTTCGGGAGAGAAGGCCCGAGTAGGCGCGCAGGGAGAGGCTGCCGTCCCGCACAAAGCTCTCGAACAGCACGGCCCCGACGGGCCAGAGCACAAAAAGCGGCAGGGCGCAGGCCGTGAGGGCCCAGAGCAGACGCTCGAGCCCCGAGAGCGCGCCGTCGCCGCCGCGGACAAGGAAGCCGGAGCTTCCATGACGAAGGCGAAAACTCCGGCCGGATCGTAAGGTCATGGCAAACAGGCTACGCGGGCGCTATTTGCTGCCGAACCTCTCCTGCCAGAGCTCCAGGATGCGCTTGCGGTCCTTACCCGCCTGGACGAAGTCGATCTTCATCAGGTTGGAGTCCCGCATGGCCTGCACCGCGGGCGCCAGCTTGACGCCGGGACGGATGGGGGCCTGCGTGGTGTGGAGGGCCAGCGCCGCCTGCCCCTTCTCGGAGAGCACCCAATCCACCAGGGCCCTGGCCCCCTCGGAGTTCCGGGCTCCCTTGAAGATGGCCACGGGGGCGATGTACCACGGAACTCCGTCCTTGGGGAACGCCATCTCGACCTTGTAGCCCTCCTGCTTCAGACGCTCGACCGTGTCGAACGGAGCCACGGCGATGCCGGCCTCGCCCAGACTCACCTTGTTGGCGGGCTCGGCGCCCCGCTTCGAGTAGTAGGGGACGTTCGCGTCGATGGCCTCGAGCAGCTTCCAGCCCTTTTCCTCCCCCATCGTTTGAAGGAGGCTCGACACCATCGAGTAGAAGGTGCCGCTCACCGCGGGGGTCGCCATGAGGAGCTCCTTCTGCAGAAGGGGGTTGGCCAGATCCTCCCAGCTCTCCGGCATCGGCAGCTTGTTCCGGGCTATGACCTCCGTGTTGCCCATGATGACGACGGCGCCCAGGGAGATGCCGCTCCAGAGGCCCTCCGCGTTATAGAACATGGGGTCGTAGGCTGCGCGCTCCGGGGAGACGTAGGGCTCCAGAAAGCCCTCCTCGGCCGCGGCGATGTAGCTGTCCAGCCCGCCGCCGAACCAGGCGTCGGCCTGAGCCTTGCCCTTGGCCGCGCGGATTCGGGTCAGCACCTCGCCCGAGGACATCTCCAGGTAGTCGACCTCTATGCCCGTGTCCCGCGTGAACGCCTCCAGGATAGGCTTGATCCCCGTGTAGGCGATGAAGATGCTGATCCCCTTCCCGGCCTCGGCGGCCCAGGAGGAGAACGCGAAACAGAAGGACAGCAGAACTCCGGCGAAAACTCTCATAAACATGAAAAGACCTCCTAGAAATAATGATGAAAACGAGCTTGCTTGAAAGAGAGCCTTTATTCTTCACCCTGCGACCGCACCCACGCCTCTGCGGGGACGAACGAGCTTCCGTCCCAGGCCACGGGCTCGCAGGCCCGAGCCCGGATCAGACGGATCAGATCGCTCTCGTCCCGAACAGGCCCGTCGAAGCGGGTAGCGAAGCGCCCCAGCCGTTCGGCCTTATGGGCGTCGCTCCCCCCAAGCCGGGCCAGCCCCAGCTCCCTTGCGGTCCTCAGAGCCTCGAGGTTGGCCTCCGGCGAAGTGCTGCCGTTGAAGCACTCGATGCCCGAGAGCGACGTGAGGCTGCGGACGAGTTCGCCCGCCCCACGCCCGTTGTTCCGGAAAGGATGGGCTGCCACTGCAGCGCCGCCGCATCGGGACACCCAGTCCATCAGCTCCGCGGAGGTGGGGATGTCGGACGGGGCGCGATCGAGGCCGAACACGACGAAATCCCCTCCCGTGGTCAGGACCTCGATGCCCACGAACAACGGGAAACCGCACTCCCGCCGCAGCGCGTCGACCTCCGCGGCGATCCCCATGGAATCGTGATCGGTGACGCACAGGCCGTCCAGCCCCATGGCCCTGGCCCTCAGCACGGCATCCCGGATCGGCATGGAGCTGTCCGGGGAGTATTCGCTCGTGTGCAGGTGCGTGTCCAGGATCATCGGCGGGCCGCCGCAGAGAACCTTGCCCGTTTCGTTTTTTCGATATTCACGATGGCTTCCTCCGTAAAGTCGTAAAATGGCGATCCAAAAGGGGGACAGGCCTTCCACTCCTGCGGGAGGAAGGGCAGGAATCCACGGCGAAA
>NZ_CALIAA010000179.1 GCF_938040765.1 uncultured Fretibacterium sp. | reverse complement strand
CCCTCGAGGGGGTTTTCGTTTGTCTTTTTACTGTCCCAATACCTTGTTCAGCAGGTCGATGGCGACCCTGGCGGCCTCCATGGTTCCCTCCAGCCAACGACGCATCCAGAAGGAGTAGAGCCAGGCCTCGGTGGACGTATCCGCCTCGTAGAGGGAGAACGATCCGTCCGTGAGCTCGATATCCATGGCCCCCATATAATAGGGTTTGTCCCCGATCTCCGGGAAGCCCGCAAGGTGGAAGATCGCCCCCCCGTTAAGCGAGGTATACTTCTGGGAGAGTATTTTCTGGAACTTCTTCTGCCAGTCCGCCGTGTTCACGACGGCGTCGTAATAACGGGGCAGCTCCTTGAGTATCCCCTCGAGCTCGAGCGGCTTGACGACATTGCTCACGGCGTTTTTGACGATATTGTCCATCGTGGGGAGCCCGTTCTGCCCCGAAAGGAGAAAGGCGACGATGGGGCCGACCTCCGTGTTCAGGTCGCCGTTGCCCCCCTCCGAGTCCCTCATGGCCCTGTCGACCAGACGGGCGATGCGGATCCTGCCGCGGAGCAGCCCCATGAAACGGGCGTCCTTTAAGATCTCCTCGACGTCGAACTCGTTGGACTTGACCTGCAGGTTCCCTTCGCTCAGGTTCAGGGCCTTGGCCGCATCGACATAGCTTTGAATGTCCTGGACCGTCCGGCTCTCCGCGGGGGCCGACGACAGGAGGAACATCGCTGCGGCAAGGAACGGGAGGAGCAGAAGAAACATCGCCTTTTTCATTGAAAAACGCACCTTCCTTTGATTTGAATGGAGTGATGTGACGGCGAAGCCATGCCGTTATTGTATCCCATCGCCAGGGGAGGGCAAGGATGGTTTTTCCCGCCCTCGCGGGAGACGGGGGATGTGCGGGCACGTTCCCTCTTCTCTCCTTTACCGGCGGCGCCTTTTTCTCTGCGACTGCCCGCCCCGAGCCGGGAATTATGAGGTACAATAAAAATACCGGCCGTGTCGGCCCATGGGATTCTCTCCCCGTGCCGATGTTCCGGTCATCTCGTCTATAGGGACAAATACAGGACAAACAGGAGGATGCTTCACGATGGCCCTGGTTACGTGCAAACTGTGCCGGAAGATCTTTACCGCGGCGGGAGGCCGGACGTGCCCCGCGTGCAAGAAGCGGCTCGACGACCTTTACATGAAGGTCCGCGATTTTCTGAGGGACAATCCCAAGATGGAGTTCAACGTGGATACTCTGTCCACCTCCC
>NZ_CALIAA010000178.1 GCF_938040765.1 uncultured Fretibacterium sp. | reverse complement strand
AATGAAGGGGATTCTCGAGATATTTTTAAAAACAATACGACAATAGCCGTTTCCGTGCGAAAGGGGTGGCTGCCATGTGGCGCCTGTACGACGAACTGATTGCGGGGATCCCTTCCGGCATCGCCGTGAGCTCCTACAACATCGCCTGCCGATGGACGACGGTCGTTGCGGGCGGAAACACCGGCGTCGCCCACACGACGCATGGAGGGGGCCCCGGCCGCCTGCACCGCGGGCCCCTGACGGGCATGGCGCTGCGGGATGCGGCGGCCCTGTCCAAATCCTGGAATTTTCTGGAGGCCACCCTGGGCGTCGCGGCCCTGAACGCCTACTACAACTCCTGGGACAGGGTCCGGGCACTCCCCGGCTTCGAGGCGGCCGGCGAGCCGAGGGACGACATCGAGAGCCGGACGGAGAAGAACGCCTTTTATGCGTTCCGCGACGAGATCGCGGGGAAAAGGGTGGCCATCATCGGGCACTTCCCCCACATCGAGGAGCTGATAGCGCCGCTGTGCCGGCTCTCCATCCTGGAGCGCGACCCCGTGCCGGGCGACTACCCCGACAGCGCCTGCGAGTACATCCTGCCCGAGCAGGACTACGTCTTCATCACCGGCATGACCCTCGTCAACAAGACGCTGCCGCGCCTCCTGCAGATTTGCCGGGACGCCAAGGTGTCTCTGGTGGGACCTACGGTGCCGCTTTCCCCCGTCCTCTTCGGACACGGCGCCGACAACCTCTCCGGGTTCGTCTGCACGGAGCCGGAGAGGCTGGACGAGGCCATCCGGCGGGGCTGCTCGATGGAGATCTTCACGGGAGGGCGCATGGTCAGCATCGACGGGCCCCGCTCCGGGAGGCGTCCGGGATGACCGCCGCGAACGGTCCGGAGGGGAGGGGGCCCATAGTCCCAATAAATACAGGGGGGAGTTCCAACATGGAAAACGCCCTGGAGTACGACGCGATCGCCAGCGGGGTCTTCGCGCCGCTGTACCCGGTGGTGGCGGAGGCCATTCTGGAGCGCACCGGCGTCCTCTCGGGGAGGATGCTGGACGTCGGCTGCGGAGGCGGACATCTGGGCTTCGCCGTGATGGAGCGGGCCCCGTTCGAGGGGTGGCTTGTCGACGTGTCCCCCGATGCCGTGGAGCTCTGCCGTGAGCGCTCGCTTGGCCGGGGGCTGGGGGACAGGTGCCGCTGCCTCGTCGGGGACGTCCATGCCCTGCCCTTCGAGGACGCCTTCTTCGACCTCGTGGTCAGCCGGGGGTCCATGGGCTTCTGGCGCGACTACCCCCTGGCGTTTGGGGAGATCCGCAGGGTGCTGAAGCCCGGGGGAAGGGCCTATGTCGGCGGCGGGCTCGGGAACCGGGAGACGTTCGAGCGCATCCGGGCGCGGATGCGGGAGCTCGAGCCGGACTGGCCCGCCAACATCAAAAAGCGGCAGCGCAGCGTGTCCACCGTCGAGCTCCGCGGCATCATCGAGCGCACCGGGCTCGGGTGCCGCGTCGTGGAAAACGAGGACGAGGGGCGATGGTTCGTCCTGTCGAGGCCGGGGGCCTGACATGGGACCGCGTCCGAGGCTCCTCCCGAGGGGGCTGAAATGGTCCTTGATGGCCGCCGCCCCCGTCGTCCTGTTCTTCCTGTCCTTCGCGATCGGCAGGTATCCCATCGGGGCCGGAGAGCTTGCCGCCGCCGTCTGGCACCGCATCCTCGACCCGTCCCCGATCGCCGACGGCAGGATGGCGACGGTGCTGTTCAACATCAGGCTGCCGCGGGTCCTCGCCGTCATGCTGGTGGGGGCCGGGCTGTCGGTCGCCGGGGCCGCCTATCAGGGGCTCTTCAAAAATCCCATCGTGTCCCCCGACATCCTGGGGGCCTCGGCGGGCGCGGGGTTCGGCGCCGCTCTGGGGCTGCTGCTGGGCCTGGGGCTGGGCGCAATACAGGCCCTTGCCCTGGTCGGGGGCATCGCGGCGGTCCTGTTCACGGTCCTCGTCAACAGGACCCTGTCCCGGGACCCCCTGCTGGGGCTCGTCCTCGGCGGCATCATGGTGAGCACCCTCTGTTCCGCCTTCACGTCCTGCACCAAGCTGGTCGCCGACTCCGACGGCAGGCTGCCCGCCATCACCTTCTGGCTGATGGGCGGCTTCCACGCGATGACCCGCTCGAAGCTCCTCGCCATCCTCGCGCCCATCTCCCTGTCCCTGGGCGTCCTGTACGCCATGGGCTGGCGGCTGAACGTCCTGTCCTTCGGGGAGGACGAGGCCCGGAGCCTGGGGGTCGAGCCAAGGCGGGTGCGTTTTGCCGTCATCCTGGCCGCCACGCTCATCACGGCGTCGTCCGTGTCGGTCGCCGGGATGGTGGGGTGGGTCGGCCTCGTCATCCCCCATCTGGGACGCGCCCTCGTCGGCGCGGACTTCCGGGCGCTGCTTCCCGCAAGCGCGCTGCTGGGCGCCAGCTACCTGCTGGTCGTGGACGACGTCGTGCGCAATGCGGCGAGCGTGGAGATCCCCATCGGCATCCTGACGGCCATCCTGGGGGTGCCGTTCTTCCTGGCGGTCTACCGGGCGAGCTCGAGGAGGTGACGCGGGTGCTGGAGGTCTCCGGCCTGTGCGTCGGGTATGGGAGGGAGGATGTTTTGCGGGACGTGTCCTTCGCGATGGCCGAGGGGGAGTTCGTCTGCGTCCTCGGCGCCAACGGCTGCGGCAAGACCACCCTGCTCAAGGCCATCCTGGGGATACTGAGGCCGGGGCGGGGCGGGGTGACCCTGTGCGGCGAGGAGGTCCACCGGCTGGACGCGGGGCGGCTGGCCCGCCGCGTCGCCTACATCCCCCAGGCGCACGTGCCGCCCTTCCCGTTCCGGGTGCGGGAGGTGGTGATGATGGGGCGGACGCCCTACCTCGGCTATCTGGCCCGGCCCGGGGCCGAGGACCGCAAAATTGTCGACGAGGTCCTGGAGACGCTGGACATCGGGTGGATGGCCGACCGCGTCTACACGAAGCTCTCCGGGGGGCAGCGCCAGATGGTGCTCGTGGCCCGGGCCCTGGCGCAGCGGCCGAGGCTCCTGGTGATGGACGAGCCGACGGCGAGCCTTGACTTCGGGAACCAGTACGCGGTGCTCGACCGGGTGCGCCGCCTCTCGGACGGCGGCATGGGGGTCCTCATGGTCACGCACGATCCCGACCACGCGTTCTTCTGCGCCGACTCCGTCCTGACGATGAAGGACGGACGCGTCCTGGAGCATGGGCCGCCGCGCCGCGTCATCCGCGAGGACTCCATGCGGGCCATCTACCGCACCCCCGTAAGGATATCCGACGTCGACGTGGGCGGGGGAACCGCGTCCGTCTGCGTTCCGATCCGCAGCCCCAGGCCCGGGGCGTCCCCGGAGTGAGGGGATGCAATGAAGGGTATGCAATGAAGGCAGTCGATGAAGGCAGGCGTTGAAACTCCCCGCCGAACGGGGTTCGAGGGAGGAAGCCGGTCCGGAGAGATCCGGGCTGGAAAATCTGATTCCGAAGGAGAGATGTATCGTGAGAAAGCGTTCAGGTCTGTCTGCACTGCTTCTGGTGTTGATGCTCGTCATGGCTCCGCTGGCCACGGCCGCCGAGGTGGGCGCGCCCGTCGCCGCGGGGGTAAGCGTAACCGACTCCGTGGGGCGGACGGTGACCGTCCCGGAGCCGGAGCATCTGAAGAAGGTCTATGTGACCAGCCCCGTCGGCTTCATCTTCCTGTACACGCTGGACTTCGAAAGGCTGGCGGGCACGCCGATGAAGTTCAACGAACAGGAGCTGAAGTATCTGAATCCCGCCTGCGCGGACATGCCCCTGCTGGGCGGCATGCAGATGGGCAAACAGCTCAACCGCGAGGCGATCATCGATGCGGGGACGCAGCTGCTGATCTCGGTGGGCCCGGGGAAGCCGAAGGACACCGACGCCTCCCAAGCCGACGAGCTGCAGGAGCAGCTGGGGATCCCGGTGGTCGTCGTGGACGCTTCGATGGAGAACATCGAGGGGGCCTACGAATTTCTGGGCCGCCTCCTGGGGCGTGAGGAGCGCGCCGCCAGGCTGGCCGCCTACTGCAGGAGGGTGCTGGACGACGTGAAGAAGAAGATCTCCACGGTCCCCGAGGAGAAGCGCGTCAGCGTGTACTATGCCGAGGGGCCCGACGGCCTCAGCACCGAGCCCGCCTCATCCAGCCACGCCACGGTGCTGAGGATTGCCGGGGCCAGAAACGTCGCGGACGTCAAGGCCGTCTCGGGAGGCGGCATGTCGCCGGTGTCCCTGGAGCAGGTCCTGAACTGGAACCCCGAGGTCATCATCGCGTGGGAGGACTATCGCGGCGGCGCACATGGAAAGATCAAGAGCGATCCGGACTGGGCGAGCATCCGGGCCGTGAAGGACGGCCGCGTCTACGCCATGCCGAACACCCCCTTCAGCTGGATCGACCGTCCTCCCTCGGTTAACCGCTTCCTGGGCATCCAGTGGATCGCCAGCCTGCTCTATCCCGAGGCCTACAACGCCGACTTCCGGGCGGCGACCCGGGAGTTCTACGACCTGTTCTACGCGGTGAAGCTGACGGACGACCAGCTCGACGACCTCCTGAAGAACGCGGTGAGCGCCCCGAAGCGGTAGGGGACGGTCCCTTATAACTGGAGGTTTCTTATGAGTGCTTCGAGATTCTCGGGGCTCGGCAGCCTTCCCACGCGTGGGGAGGTGCTGGAGGCCCTGTTTGCGCTGTGGCATCCCGATCTTCCGGCCGAGACGGTCTCCGTTGAGGACGCCCTTGGCCGCGTGACGGCCGGGGAGTGCCGTTCCCGGCTCAACCTGCCGGTGGTGCGCGCCTCCTCCGGGGACGGGATCGCGGTCGATTCCGAACGGTTCCGGGACGGCGTTCCGGACACCTCGGGCTGGGAGATGGGAAGGGATTTCGTCCGCGCCGACACCGGGGACGACTTCGACGACCGGTTCGACGCCGTCATCATGATCGAGGACGTGGACATCGGGGAGGGTGGACGGCTTCGCATCCGCGACGGGGTGACGGTGCGGAAGGGGGACAACGTCCGCCCCTCCGGGAGCACCGTGAGGGAGGGCGAGCTGCTGGCGCCGAAGCACGTGCCGCTGCGGCCCAGGGACCTGGCCTGCCTCCACCTGGGGGGCGTCTGGGATGTCCCGGTGCTGAGGAAGCCCGCGGTCGCCTTCATCCCGACGGGAAACGAGCTCGTGCCCCCGCGCAGCGCGGTGGTGCGCGGGAAGAACGTCGACACCAACAGCGTGCTCGCCCGGACCAGCCTTCAGCTTCTGGGCGCGGAGCCGCTCCTCTACCCCATCGTCCCCGACGATCGGGCGATGCTCGACCGGACGCTGGACGACGCCCTGGGCAGGGCGGACATCGTCATCCTCAACGGCGGCTCCTCCAAGGGGGGCGAGGACCACAACGCCCGCTTGCTGCACGATAGGGGAAAGGTGCTGTGCCACGGGGTCGCCGCGGCGCCGGGCCGGCCGCTGTGCGCGGCGATGGTGGAGGGCAAGCCCGTCGTCAACCTTCCGGGCCCCTTCATCGCGGCCTATCACGGCTTCGAGTGGTGCATCGGCGCCCTGGTGTCGTACTGCCTGCACCAGCCCAGGCCCGAGCGCCGCACCCTGGAGGCGACGCTGGACGGCGATCTGCCGGGGTCGGACAAGATCTCGCTTCTCTGCAGCCTCGACGTGCGGCTTGGCGCGGACGGCGGGTACGTCGCCCACCCCATCGACTTCAGGCAATCGTCGTCGGCACGGACGGCGGCGGCCAACGCGCAGTACATGACGTCGCTGGGCGGCCCGCCCCCGAGGGCGGGCGACAGGATCGTGGTGGAGCTGCTGAGGGAGCCGGGGAGCATCGTGCGCTCGTGATCGTGGGATCGGGGCGGGGAATGGGCCGTTTCGGGAAGGGGCGGGCAGGGCTGTGATGGGGAGCAGGAACCGGTTGATCGGGACGTTTGTGCTGGCATTGGCGGTCACCGCCGTCGTCTGTCTTGGGCTTGGGCGGTTTTCCGTGCCCTTCCTGCAGTCCCTGCGCATCCTGGTGAACGCGTTCACCCCGTGGCGCCTCGAGACGACCTGGAGCGACAGGATGGAGAGCGTGATCCTCGCCGTGCGCCTGCCCAGGCTGATGGGGGCCATGCTTGTGGGTTCGGCCCTCTCCCTCTCGGGCGCCGCGTATCAGAGCCTGTTCCGGAATCCCCTGGTCTCGCCCGACCTTCTCGGGATCTCCAGCGGGGCGTGCGTGGGGGCGGCCTTCGCCATCCTGCTGGAACTGCCCGCCCCGCTGGTTCAGCTGTCGGCGTTGGGGACGGGGCTGCTCACGGTGTTCCTGACGACCCTGATCCCCGGGCTGTTCCGCAATCGGTCCTCGCTGATGCTGGTGCTCTCGGGGGTCATCATGTCCGGGTTCATGAGCGCGCTTCTCGGGATCGCGAAGTACGTGGCCGATCCCGAGAACCATCTGGCCTCCATCGTCTATTGGACCATGGGGTCCTTCTCCAACGTCAGGATGAAGGACGTGCTGCTGATAGCGCCACCGATCCTTGCCGCCATGGCGGCGCTGCTTCTTCTGCGCTGGCGGGTCAACCTCCTCTCCCTGGGAGATGCGGAGGCCGGGAGCCTGGGGGTCAACGTCAGGAGGGCCCGCGGCGTGACCATCCTGTGCTCGACCGTCCTGACGGCCTGCGCGGTGTGCCTTTGCGGGACCATCGGCTGGGCCGGGCGCCCTACATGGGGCTCTTGAACGTCCCGGGCGATGCTGTTCTGGAATGCGTATCCGGAGGTCATCGAGTCCCTGAACAAGGTGGGCATACCTGTGATCGTGACGCAGCTCAAGGACGACGGCATCGACACCCGCGAGGAGTTCGTGGCGCTGAAGAAGAAGGAAATCATGCTGGTGGGGGAGGTCTTTGGAGGCACGGCCCTCGAGAAGGCCCGGAAATGGTGCGACTACGTCGACAGGACGGTCGGTTACGTCACCGGCCGCACCGGCGGGCTGGACCCGGCGTCCCTGCCCTCCGTATACTACGTGCGGGGCCCCGAATCGGTGAGCATCCACGGCGGCGAGTCCTATACCCGGTACCTCGTGGACCTGGCCGGCGGCGAACTGGTCAGCAGGAAGGACCGCAAGCTGCTCTACACCACCACGATGGAGCAGGTCATGGAGTGGAACCCGGCCTATATCTTCATGGGCAGGGTGAACAACGTCGAGCTGATCACGAAGGACCCCGCCTGGGCGCCCATCCGTGCCGTGAAGGACGGGAACGTCTACGTGAACCTCAGAAGCGTGGGCCCGACCGACTACAGCACCGACTGCTTCCTCCTGATGGAACAGATCGCCAAGACCCTGCATCCCGACCTGTTCGGGGACCTGGATATGGTTCGGGAGGTGAAGGACTACTTTGCCGAGTTCTACGGGTGCCCCATAAGCGACCGGGAGGCGGAGTACGTCCTGACCTTCAAGGGCCCCGACAGGCAATAGGCCGGGGACGGCGCATACGGGGTCCGCGGATTTTCTGCCCTTCCGAAGGGTGAGGCCCGGGGGAAAATTCTCCCCGGGCCGTTTTTATTCCGAGTTCTAAATCATTCGTATGCTGCGTTTAAGCAGATGACCGCCTCTTCGGGGCTGGTAGGTACCGAATGGCGTGTCAGTCGCTTAC